>DASRBN010000024.1 GCA_035653615.1 Ktedonobacteraceae bacterium
GCCATTTAGCCTGCTTTCTGCCTGTGGGTTAAGCAAATAGGGTATGAGGTTTCAATCCCTAACGGGCGTCCCAGGCCATTTAGCCATTTTTGCGGCGATTTTCACGCATGAACATAGAGGAAAGTTTCAATCCCTAACGGGCGTCCCAGGCCATTTAGCCCGTCAAGAAGCAAGAGGTCAACAACAAGGGCAATCGTTTCAATCCCTAACGGGCGTCCCAGGCCATTTAGCCCCTCTTGATGAAACAAGAAGCGATGAGGATAGAGAAGAGTTTCAATCCCTAACGGGCGTCCCAGGCCATTTAGCCCTACCAGGCCATCCAGCAGACCAACGCGGCCAACGGCGTTTCAATCCCTAACGGGCGTCCCAGGCCATTTAGCCATTATCGGCCTGCACAATCCAGTTCTCCAGATCGGTGTTTCAATCCCTAACGGGCGTCCCAGGCCATTTAGCCTATACGCCCATTCCACCGCCTCCGCCGGTCAGCAAATCGTTTCAATCCCTAACGGGCGTCCCAGGCCATTTAGCCCGTATCACCGGCTGCCGAGTGCTTGCCATACAGCGAGAGTTTCAATCCCTAACGGGCGTCCCAGGCCATTTAGCCGAAGCCGAAACAAGACGAAAACGGAAAGTATCTCCCTGTTTCAATCCCTAACGGGCGTCCCAGGCCATTTAGCCGAAAAGGCCGAATACGTACAGGGTGAGGGCTACTTGGTTTCAATCCCTAACGGGCGTCCCAGGCCATTTAGCCCAAGCGTGTCTTCTCCGGCAATGCGCGTATCACGATCAGTTTCAATCCCTAACGGGCGTCCCAGGCCATTTAGCCCCCATCGCTTGCCAGTTGAGCAGCCCCGGCGCGATGAGTTTCAATCCCTAACGGGCGTCCCAGGCCATTTAGCCAACGATCAATAGCGGCGCGTCCGTTCGCTACGCCTATGTTTCAATCCCTAACGGGCGTCCCAGGCCATTTAGCCTCCAACAAAAATTGGCTTCTAATGCTCCCCTTGCTTTAGTTTCAATCCCTAACGGGCGTCCCAGGCCATTTAGCCTTTCATAGCAGTAATCCCCCTTTCGCACGCGCGCGCCGTTTCAATCCCTAACGGGCGTCCCAGGCCATTTAGCCCTGGAGATGAAAACTGTGATCTGTTTGAGCGAGAAGGAGTTTCAATCCCTAACGGGCGTCCCAGGCCATTTAGCCTCATCTTCGCTGCCAGCGCCGCCATCGACGTACTCAGTTTCAATCCCTAACGGGCGTCCCAGGCCATTTAGCCATAAACTCCGCTCACGACGGAAACAGGGCTTTTAATGGTTTCAATCCCTAACGGGCGTCCCAGGCCATTTAGCCCTCGTACCTGGCTTGTGCCTGTGCAGCAGATGGAGTGCGTTTCAATCCCTAACGGGCGTCCCAGGCCATTTAGCCTCGGCAAGGATAATCTCACTTCCGATATAGGGCACCGCAGTTTCAATCCCTAACGGGCGTCCCAGGCCATTTAGCCCTCATCATGTGGTTTTGGATACACAAACAATTCGGAGTTTCAATCCCTAACGGGCGTCCCAGGCCATTTAGCCGGCGAGAGAGCGGCCCTGGGAACTTGAGAATGGTTCTGGTTTCAATCCCTAACGGGCGTCCCAGGCCATTTAGCCACCTACCCCCGTAGTATAGCATAACAAGCCGATCCATGCAAGCGTTTGCGAGAGACTCGATTTTTGGGCTATTTTTGGGTCAAAAAAAGAGGGCATTTTTGGGGTGTTTTGCCCTGAAGTCGCTTCTGGCGGGCTGCGAGAGATCGTGCTCGGCGATCCCGTCACTGCGACTCTCGCGGCAGAGCTTATAATATAAGGGGTAGAGCATTTCCTCCCATCAGGATTGCATTCCTGGTGTTTGCAAGAGCAAAGATTTTTGCTTGCGTTCCCGCTCATTGCGCCAATGGCGTTGGCCATTTCGTAGCCAGGCTGCGCGAACAGACCTATTGCCGGTCGTTCGATTAGAGTAGGATTCGGAGTAGTCATGCATAGACCGCTTCCCAATGCTTCTCAAAGGATTGACGTACCAGGTCCATTACGTCATCGAGTTGTTCGGCTGAAGAGATATTTACCTCCACATCACCATTGCCATGATGACCTATGTTTGTTACGTCCCTACAATAGCCCCAGGGATCCGAAATTTCGCTGAACTTCATGTTCAAGAACAGGCGCAGCTGGCTCTTTTGCGGCTCGATATCCACAAAGTTCGTGTTTATCTTATATGCGATATACAACTTCCTGAACTCCTCACGCACCCCTGGATCAAGGTTCAGGATACGTTTGCGTAACCGCTCGAATAAATCTCGCATATCCCCTTGTAGAAATAGATAGCTCTCCACACTATAGCTAGTGCTGCCACCGGCATCTTCCTTCTCGAAGTCTATCAATATACCGGGTATAGTTGTCGCGGTTGGGAGTGGATAATCGGCTGTGCTTCCCACACCTGACGGCATTTCATCTTTGCGCTGTTTTTCCCGCGCCCACTCGCCTGCCCAATGCCAGGAAAGAGCATACCAGGCCCTCTTACCATCACCATAGGGTATCCATTCGTTCTTAACAAGACGGTAAAGATAGAAGCGTTTTTCCGAACGACGAATAATCTTGAAACCAGCTGGAATGAAGCCGGCCAGAGGAAGTTGTGTCGGCCCGGTTACCTCTAAAGGTATCTGCTGCATGAGCATATTATACTGGCTAATCTGTTCGGGCGATAATTTCGGCATAGGCCATATAATTATTGCCATGCCCGCCAGTACCTGTGCCCGTTTCTCAATTTCTTCTGCGTTCCAATGATCTACTAGCGCCAGGCTCTTGTTTAGTTGTAGGGGACTACGAGCAAATCCGCCATCTATCGTGCGCTTCTCTTGAAACGACCGGTCGCTCAATTCAGAATTATACCCGGTAAGCGTCAGATTTCCGATGGTATGCAGGTATTTGTCATGCACCTCTTTCCAGTTGCTGCCTAGCTCCTGTTGCCATTGAGTAGAAAGGCGCTGATTCTGTGGCATAACATGTTCGATGGTATACTCGTCAACGTTTACCCGCTCCTTGCGTTTATAATTCTCGAGTTTGTCAAGGAGATAATGACGGTTGCGAAAGTTATACATATCTTTCACTACAAAGGCAGCGCGAAACTCTTCGTCGCGTGGGAAGCGAGCACCCGCTCCTTTCTGGAGAAAAGTTGCCTGTACGCTTTCAAGGTAGTGCTCTTTGTCGATCTCCTTAGAAAGAGTTGCGAATACTTTGTTAAGACCATGGGTAGGTATGCCACAGACAAGCCGTCGAAAAATATAGCTCTCGATTAGCTTGAGAATAGCTATAAAATCTGTTCTTGAGAGCCGGTGATTTTCATAGTCGTCGTAGACCTCTAGCAGAAAAGGATAGGCAACATACACCTCCAATGTGTTGATATCATTCAAGACCTGCCGGATCTCAGCATCTTTTTCCCGCAAAAACGCCATTCTGGTGAAGTATCTTGAGTAGCGGTAGATATCCGCAACAATTTCTCTTATGGGGATATTGCTTTTGCCCTGATGATACACCTTAAAGGTCGCATACACCTTATCCATGTTAGGAATCTCACCTGAGCCGGACTTAATAGTCAGATAATCACGCATGAAGCGGTTAAAGAGCGCCACATCTTGAATTTGTCCTGACTGCGCGTGACCAAAACTCTGTTCCATAGGATACCAGTACGTCTTATAGAGCTTGACCTGCTCTTCATGATCCAATCCCATCAATACATAATTGCGGATCAGGTCTGCTTGTGATAAGTCCATACCGGTAGAGTTGAGGCTCTCAAAGATGAGCTGGGGATTGTCTTGTTGTTCCAAAGCAATATCTACGATGATCAGCTTACTGATACCCCTATATAGGGTAACCGGGTCGATTCCACTCTGGCGTATCTGATCCCTAAAGAATTGGTAATTCTCTTTAATGCGAGCCGAAACAGGAGATGGCTCTTCCCCACCTTCAAGCAGGTAGGTCAGCGTTTCCTTATCACTCTGAGTCAGCAATAACTTGTAATGAGCATCTCCGCTTTCTTCCGCGTTAAAGAGGTAATAGTTACAGATCTTTTTTCTTGTTATTTCAACAGAGCCTTTGTTGCCAGATTCATCAAGCGCTTCGCTCAGAGCGATGAGCAGCAAAGATAATGTGGTCAGCCGCTGCTGCCCATCTATTACCAGCAATTGAGTTATTGAGCTGATATGGTAGATACCTTTTTCCACATACACAATGGATCCAAGAAAGTGTGCTGATATCTTCTCATCTTGTGCGACCCTGAGCACATCATTCCAGAGTTGCTGGCAATCAGAAATCCTCCAGCTATACGTCCGCTGGTATATAGGGATAATGAACTGTTTTGTCCCTTGAAGGAACTTGAGTAGATTTGTAGCTGTAGCTTTCATCTGTCTCCCCCGAACCAGAGTTTCTTTTCGATTCCGCTGAGGTTGGCCGGCATTGAGTATAGACCCCTCTATCTACACTGTTCTCAGCTATTGAATGAGGTGCGCATAGTATAGCAGAGAATAGATTGAAGAAAAAGAGGGAATCTCGTAGTCTCCCTTATTTGAATCTACACCAGCCGCGAGCGGCCCATACCCATGGCCGGCTTATACCCGATGCCCGTATAAAAAGCCAGCAGCATGAGCAAAAACAGTTGCCGGCGTACCGGAAGCGCATCTTCCTCGGTCAGGTCGTCATCCGTGCCGCGCAGGTGATATGTGCAGGTTCCTACGAATCCTTCCTGTGGATGATTGACCAGGTGGACGAGGTGCGTTTTCAGCTCATAATCCTTGATGATAATGCCCTCCTCGTTGATGTAACGTTCGATCTGCTCTGTTTGCACCAGACCTGCTAAATGGGGCGGAGCCAGGTCCTGCCAGCGGCGGATCAATCCCCAGAAGACATACTGCGGCAGTGGAAGGCAGGCATAATGTTTTCCATATCCGGTTTCCCTGGTAGTACTCCTATTGAATGTGGTCAGGGAGTCGAATTGCAGCGTGAGCGCTTCAGGATTTCCCAGCCGGGCAGTCCTTGCCTCTTCCACGAGGTTAGCAAATGTTGTAAAGCCTGTCCAGCCCGATGGATCATCATTGCCGGAGATCACCTCTTCCAGCAGGAATTGCTGCTTGCCGATCTGCATGAAAGGCAGTTTCTTTGTTCCTGACTCGGCCATATTGAAATGCAGCAGCGAATTGTAAAACAGGGGGAATAACTCGCCCAGCAGCAGGGTGATACGAATGGTATAGGTTTTCTGCGGGTCCAACGGCAAATGGACGTTTTCCCGCTCGGCAAGCCGCATTTTGTCCGGCGGAACCGGAAATTGCACGCTGGAGCAGGTGAAGAGCCGCCGTTTATTGCCGCCATGCAGCATGTCCGCGACATCCGGGGCCGCCCTGCGAATCCAGTCCAGCCACGCGGCATGCACCAGTTCGCCCGAAAAAGGCATCAGCGTCCCCTTCTCAAGCGGTCGCAGCTTGAGCAGCAGGGCGTAGAGCTTGGAGGGAGATGACGATATTCTATCCATGAATATGATCCTTCTATCAATCAAACCGGGTGGCTATTGCCGCCACCCGGTTCCATTCACGCTGACTGCCGGTGACGATGATCTGGCTGGTAACTCATGCCCGCGGGCAGACGAACGATAGGCGCGTTTTTCTCCTCGCCGCATTTCAGTTCGTAGTAGCTGCCGGTAAAATGCGCGTTTGTAATCAGGCTGGCCGGAGCCATTGCCACGATATTGCAGTGTTCGGGCAGCTGCCCCAGGTCGAGTGGGTTGAGTGCGCCATTGGCGCGATAATCGCCCTGTTTGAGTTCCGCATAGCCCTCGCATGTAACTTCTACGTGTGCCTTCGCCATCCACTTGCCCAGGCGAATCCAGCGCGGCAAACGCGGTTGTGACTCACTCAGCACAAAAAACTCAAAGGTACTCTCCGGCGCAAGCTCTTTCGCTCGCCCAAACACGACCTGGTTTGTACTCACCTGGGGCGTGAAACTATAGTAGCGCACATTCGCCATTTTGAAGGTGTTGAACGAGAAGGTAGTGCGCAAGGGGTGGGCCGGTGTCACATACACCCCTTGCTCGTTCATCACCTGCAGGTCTTCCTGGTAGCGCGGCACCTGTACAGGATGCGCGTAGGGAGGCCTGACCAGGCCAAGCGCGTATGTCAGCCCGTAGTTATGCAGGTACTTTTCCGTCTCGTAGAGACGACCCATCTCACGCGAGGCATAGAAAAGGTAGTCATGCAGCTTCAGGCGACAAACGGTGATGAACATGGGATACCTCCTACTTCCTGGCCTTCTCCTTCGAATCAACGCCATAGCTCTTCGCGTACTGCATGGTCTCGGTGTTCGCCTGCGCCAGCACGCGGCGCAACTGCGATTCGTCGCTGGCAATCTGCGTAATCTCTTGCAACAGGCGATTCAGGCGCTCGCCCATAACGAGATTGGCTACCACTCCATCCTCCGCCAGCAGATCAGGAATGACGGCCTGGGTAGAGGACAACACATCGGTCAGCGCAAGCGGCGTGCGCTTCAACTGATCCGGCGTCAGCGCGTCGTAAACGGCCTGCGTCAAGTGCAGATTGGAGAAAATTTCTCCATCGGCGAAGATTACGGCCATCATATGGTTTTCAACTGTGCCGGTACGTGTATTCTGCGCGCCATAACGCTTCGTGCGCAGAATATTGTTCAGCACATAGATAAACTCGGCCTCGGTCGGGTCCTTGATCGTCACTACTGATGGGAAGTACACCTGCGGCAGCACGTAATCCTGCTCGCCCAGCGCCGTCTTCATCTTACCACCCTCGCTCATCGTGCCATTTTCAAAAGGCGCGTTGAAGGTGAATTGCTGGTGCGACATATCATAACCGGTGATCGAGAAAGCCGAATCGACCAGCACCTTGGAGCGTTCCGACCCCTCGCTGCCGATAGCAAAACCGTAGTAGATGCAGTCAGGGCAGCGTTTGCAGAACTTGTCCGAGTTGTATTCGCAGCTTTCGACCAGCCCATAGCGGCGCAGCAGTTCGCGGCCCGTCAGGCGCTCAGGCGTCGATTGCTTGCGCTTGAAAAGGACGATGCGCGTCGCCTGGTCCTGGCTTTCGGCTTTCCGACCCTTGCTGACGCGGCTGATGTTCAGTTCGCCATCTGTCTGGAACAGCGCGAACGAGTTTGTCTCGCGCACAATCACGATATGCGCGTATTTGCCCATCGGCAGGCGCGGAATCTCACTATGAAAAACGTCCAGCGATTCGAGTGTGTTTAAGAACATGGGTAATTTCTCCTTCTTTCTTTGTACTTGATGATGCTACACGACAGCAGCCTCGGCTTCGGATTCCTCTTCCTCATCCTCAATGCGCTTCTGGTGAATCAGGTGCATGTAATAGGCCTCGCAGCCATCCTTGAACTGGTTGATACGACTGCGCAGGACGCCACGTTCGCCCTGGCAATACTCCTTGAAGACAGCATTGTAGAAGTATTGCACGAAAGCGCGAATAGCAGGCTCCTCCTTCTCGGTGATCTCCTTCCCATAAAACATCGCGCGGCCTGCTGCCTGCCGGCTACGCACGCGGTCAAGCCAGTTCTTGAGTTCGCCTTGAATCTGCCAGAGTAGATCGGCCTCCTCAATGTCAAGCGGGCTGTTAATAATTGCTTTGGCGACAATATCCACCGGTTTGAGAACGGAATGAGATTTCCATCCGCCCTGGTAGAAAACGGTGTAGAGGTCTACACATTTTTCGATTTTGCTCACATCTGCCTCCAATATCTCTGTATAGATGTGCAAGTAGCGTTCTGCATCTTCGACACGGAACGAATCGCGGTTATCGCGCCGTTCCTGCTCGTGCAAGTAGCTGAACAACAATAACGGGTCGGTATCGAGGTCGCGGGCAATGGCGCTGAGATGCTGCCATTCGGGCTTGCCTCCCTTCGCATACGTATCCAGGTTGACGGTGTACAGGCTTGCCAGCAGCTTGAGCCGCGATTCAAGCCGGTTAACACGCAGGCGTTTACCTTTGAGCAGACGGTCAAGGTAGGGATGCGGCGCGTCGAATATGACCGTCTCGCGAAAATCGCGACCGGATGAGAAGAGCGGCAGGGTCATCTCCGAGATCACGACTTTAGCACCGGTGATGAGCGGCAGCGCCAGCGCCAGGAACGCGGGCATCGCCCAGGCCGCCGAGTCCGTGTCATCGCTGGTCGCCTTCACACCAAACAAGCACATGCCGGGATAGCGTGATGGCTCATATTTGATGTACATGCGGTCGGAAGCCTTTGCCTGTACCGGTGCTGCTGATTCGCTTTCGTCCTCCTGCTCCAATTCGCTGTCATTTTCAACCAGTGCCGGGCGCAATTGGGCCGGTGGGGGTGCCTCAGCTTCCGCTGACTGGAAAGCATCGAGTTCCAGCAGCCTGGCCACGGTCAGATCATGGCCATTCAGTTCGCGCCGGATGGTGAAGAAGTTGATGCTCTGGAGCTGGTCGAGCACACCCTGTACAAGCGCGCCTGTTTCCGCCGTGAAGAAGAAATTGGGATAGACAGCCAGATATTTGGGCCGCAACCCCTCGAACTTCGAGCCGGTCAGCCGCAGCGTACCGCGCTGTAAGTTCTGTCGCAGCATCAATTCGAGCGAACAGATCGCGCAGACGCCGCCCGCGTTCTTCCCAGCATAGAGCGCGAGCTTGTTCTTGTAGACCCAGGGCTGGAACAACACCGCGTTATCCGATTGTTCATCGGTTGGGAAGGCGCTGTTGCAGAGCGTACAGATCAGTTCTTTGCCGCTCTTCTTTTTAGCACCAGCATACCGCTCCAACTCGGCAGCAAAATCGGGCAAGGCACTACCGGCAAGTACTGCTTTTGGCAATTCGACAATGCTGTTCAGGTAAGTGACAAGATGCGGCAAGTATTTTGGCGGCATCGCCTTGCGCAGCGGCTCCCCTGCCATCTCAATCACCATACGCAGGATCGACCGGAACACCGCCTCCAGATCGTTTTCACTCAAGCCAGGATGATCGTGGATATAGCAAAGACCGAGCCAGAACCAGCGATACTCTGTACCACCCTTGTTGGGAATGGCCTTCGATTGTTCCCAATAAGATGCCAGCCCCAGTTGCTCAACTACGACTTTCTCAACCGATGCGCGCAAAGCTTCCTGCTTCTTGTCGAGCCTGCCCAGCAGCGACAAGAAAACGATCGAGAGGAAACGGCTCATCATACCCGCGCGCACATCAGGTCTGAGATTCAAATCGATATCCGCCGGAATCTCCCCTCGTGCCTGCATCTGGCGCAACTTCTCCAGCGGACCCGCTGTGATATCGCCGCGCGTGATGTTGACGGTGAAGCGTGCCAGCAACTCAGCGTAGTCTTCGAGCGAGAGAAAGTCGAAGTAATAGTCGGGATGCTTCACGATGCCCTTGTTGTCGAACTTGAAACCCGGCGCTCCATTCTTGATCCTGGGCGCGCATATCTCTCGCAGTCGATTCTGTGCCACCTCCACAATCTGCTCCCTGCTAATGGCCAGGGATAACTTCTTGCGCGTGATGTACACGACGCCATCCGAGAAGAACAGGTAGGGCCAGATGCCGCCGCGCCTCCCATCATCCGTGTAGAGACTGACAAGGCTATCGTTGATGACATTGCTGAGCAGACCGCGCACCTCGCGCAGTTGATGATAGCTAAAGACCAGTTCGCCGTCGCTCAACTCTCCCAGGATACGATTCAGCTTACGCGCGTCATCTGACGAGAGAATCGCCGAGGGCATGGGTACCAGGTAAGCGATGCAGTCGGAATAGGTGCAGAGACTGCGCAATTCCAGAATGCGACGTTCCGGCAGCCGCAGATGCCACCCGTAGGTAATCAGGTGCGTCCCCCACTGCTCCTGTGTATTGACGACGAGGTAGGCGATATCCTCCAGGTAGGCGCGCCAGTCAGGGAAAAAGGCATCCGCGCCGCACTGCTCTAATTCGCCGGCAATCACTCCCTTCGCTTCCTCGATTGCCGCGCGCGTGCGTGTTTCGAGGTCGCGAATATTGAGAATCTTGTTGACATCGTGCATCAGGTAGGCCAGGATATACACCCGGCGCTCGATAGCCGAATAGGGCGCAATCGCAAGGTCTTCCGCCTCCAGAATATTGAGCAGGCGCAGCGCGGGAAAGATGCCGTTCAGCTGGTGACTCAGCATACTCTGATCATCTTTTTCCTCAAATGTGCGCTTCGTTCGCTCATCATACATATCATCCCTGGCGTGATCGCCGCCCTTGGCCGATTTATCGCTGTAATGCACGATCAGCTGTGGAACCATTGTTTCTACAAACGCGCGCGTCACCTCGTCGCCAGGATCGACGGCGCGCAACAGAAAATCACGAATAAACATTGAACATAACCCCTGCCTTTCACTACATCGATTTCAGAGAAAAATTGTTTACATGCCCTTGTTTTTCTGCCACGAGAATAGCGAGTCCAACAGCAACGCCTCCTGCCCGAAGGCGACGGAATATCTCTCGCCGGTCACATCCTGCACGCACTGGATCGGGAAAAGCGCGGGCAGGTTCAACTTTCGTTTGAGTTCCGCCCGTGGCATGGCGCTGAACACACACACGAGCTTTTTGGCCTTGAGCGATTTGTTGACGCGATCCCGCCAGGTAAACGCCGGTTCCTGGATGAAGAAACCGTTTAGTTCGAGCGCCTGGTGCATGATCTGCGGCTGGCCGCCCAGGTCTATATTCAAACCCAGCACGAGGCGCTGGCTCTCAGGGATATACCGGTGTATCTTCAGATAGAGCAATGATTCGCGGAAATCGCGCTCGTAGACCTGCTCCTGGCCCAACTGTATACGCCTCCTGACCTCGCTCATAAACTCCGCTTCGGTCATGGATTCGATTTCCGTATTGGCAACCAGGAAAAAGAGATCGTATGTTTTGAGATGATCATCCACGTCCCAGACGGCACAGGAAAGCGGACTCTGGCCGCGGAAGCTGCTCAACTCGGCCACGATTTCAGGAGCATTTTTTTGTAAGTACGAGAATTGTTTGAGCTTCTTGGGCATGATCGGCTGCTCGGGCGAACCATAGAGCCGCTCGTATTCATCCGTCAGGGCGGCCACGAATTCGTCGTTGGCATCCTTCCTGCCCTCGCTTTGTAGGGCTGCCAGCACCTGCGCGGCCTGCATCACACCCCAGCGCCGCGTGTAGCCCGAAAATTCCGCCTCCAACGGGAAAGCTGAGCGCACCGCCATGTTGAAGCTTTCGCGGTCAACCTCACTCTCCGCCTGTAGTTTGCTCTGCAATCGTTCCAGCACAAAGCGCGGAACCAGCGCGAACGCGCGATACGCATCAAAGTCCGCGTGCCGCCCCAGGCGCCCAAAACGCTGCAAGAACGAGCCAGCATTAGACGCCTCGAAGATGAGATAGTTGATGCGAAAATCGACACCGATATCGACGGTCGATGTCCCGACCAGGATTTGCTTTTTAAGGGCTTCGCGCCGGTCGTCTCGATACGTCAATCCTGTATTTTCTCCAACGGTAATGCCATTCTGCTTCTCAAAGAAATCGTAGAGGCGCGCATATAAACGGCGCGCGGTCGCTACCGAATATACCAGGATGGCCGCTTTGGATTTTGGATACTGGTGAAAGAACGCCAATATCTCCTCCAGGTGTTCCTCGACCCATACCTCGATAGGTCTCTCCTGGCTCAGTTCATGCAGTTCCAGTTCGCAAGGCTGCAAGATGCGGCGATATCCATCCTTGTCTGTTGAGCTATATGTACCCTCGACCGTTCTCACACGCAATCCACTATTTTGCAGCAAAGTATTCATAAGCTTATTGGGGGTGGCCGAGAGGAAGACGAATTTCTTGCGCAACTCCGGCCTCTCCTGGTAATTGACCGCCAGGTAGCCGAGCATATTCATCACATTGATAATCTGCGGCACGCCAAAGACGTGAAACTCATCGAAGATAAAGTAATCAAAGTTCGCGGAGAGCAGCGTGGGCAGTTCTTTGCGCAAATAATCCCACCCATATTGATGGCTCATAATCAGGTGAACGAGGTCAGGATTGGTCAGCAGGATCGGGTTGCGCCTCAACAAACCCCTCACCGCATGAAGTCGCGCAGCGATATCGCGCTCCTGCATAATGCGCGTGATCTCCTGGCCATACATCAAGGCATTGCGCGGCAGGGTAATACCCAATCGCTCTTCATAATGTGGAAGCGCAACGAACTGATCCTGGATCAATTCGTTGGTGGGATACATGGCGATGGCCGCTTTCCTATCCCGGAAGACCGGCAAATACGCCGCCAGGCTCTTGCCATCACCCGTCATGGCCACATTGAAGATGACATCGACTTCAGAGTCTCGAAATGCTTCCCATGTTTCGACCTGGTGCTTCAACAAATGTATATCGCCAATCTGAGCGCCAGCATATTCTTCGGAATAGACAGGTAGAATTTTCAAATCCAACTTCATACTATGTCCCTTCCATGGTTCATATACCTTTATTTATACCTGTGCCATTGCGGAAAGCGGAAAGTTAGAAAAAATTACTGCTCTTCATACATCCTATACATACTTCCCGCGCTCTCCCGCATCATTGCCACCAGTTCCGGCGGCTCCAGCGCCCGCACCTGCTCGCCGTAGCCTGATAGCAGGCGCCTGGCCCACCAGAGCGAGCGCGCGGTTCCCTCCACAATTGCCCCGCCGTCGTTCTCTAACATCGTGACTTGCTGGTCGCGCAGGCGGGCGCTCAGGCTGCCATGGCGGGCCAGCATGGGTGAGACCCAGTAGCGTATCCTCACACCGGGGCGGCGGCGATTCCCCGGCAAAAAGCGATCCTTGTCGAGAGAGAGCGAGCCGGGCTGGATGCGATCCACACGATAATCCAGAAAGGTATTCAGGTCGCGCACGTAGGCCGTGAAGTACCAGTGACCATCGCGATATTCGAGCTCGTATGGCTCTACTCGTTCATGTGTTACCGTTTCCCCCGCCAGCGGAGTGTAGGCAAACGAAACATACGCGCCATCTTCCAGCGCCTGGTCTAACGCCAGGATGATCTCGGTATGCCGGCTGTAATCCACGACCGGCGATAATGGCAGTTGCACCGGGTGCGCGCGGCGCTTGCGCTTCTGTTGCACCAGCCGGCGGCTTTTCTCGCTGAATAGCCACTCCCAGCGCCTCAACAAATGCTGCACGGCCCCGGCATACGGCGTGCCGGGCGAAAATCCCTCCTGCAGGGCCGCGAAAGCTCGCGCCTCCTCCTCGCTGATATCTATCGCGAACAGCGAACGTTCCAGGCCAAAGGTACCCTTTTCACGGTCATAGCTGATCGCCATGAAGCCCCGCTGCTGCTGACCGGCGCACCATTCGTCCAATCCCTCACTATCCGGTTCCGGCAATTCCTCGACATAGCAGCCGGTAAGCGTTGCCAGGTCACGGTACAGCGCCGGGACGGGCGTCTCTCCATAGAACGAGGAAAGCTTTTTGATGATCTCCTCTTTTGACAGGCGCTGCGGCCAGTAGGTGTGAAACAATACGGCCAGCAGCACTGTGCGCCATGCCTTGTCCCTGCTTGCGCGTTTACCTCTCGCGAACCGCTCGCTCGAAGCCTCCCTGTCCATATTGCGACCTTTCCAGAAGAGCAGGTGAAGTGTTCACCTTGAAATTTGCCGGAAGCTATTCTTTCAAGACTGCATCTCTTTGAGCTATTTCCCTTACCCCTGTGACATCTCAAGCATACCATAAACACTGCAACAAAATCTGTTTTTAGCAACTGAATTTGCATATACTGTTTTTTCGTGCTGAAATACACAAGGGATAGACTAGCCCTTTTTAGCTATCGCGCCTGGGGGCGGATATTCACCTACACCACAAACAACAGCTCTTCCTCCGGCGGCGGGCCACCAACCGTTTCAACGCGCGCTACACAGTTCGCGCACAAGGGATAAAAGCGCACGCTGTCCTCCTGTGGAACCAGGTGTTCCGCCAGCTTTGAACGCAGCAGGATGAGCTGCTTTTTGGTCAGGAAGCACTCGAACAGCGAGTATTGCGTCCACTTGCCAAAGCCCAGCAGGGTTTTATGAATGCGCGTGCGCCGGCGGTCGTCTGGAATATCGTAGGCGACGACGTAGCAGGTCACATCATCGCTCACTTTTGCGCTGTTTTTCATGTTGATTTCCTCTCCCGATCTCCATCGTTGAGCGGTGCCGATAATGAACTTTGCCAATCCAAAACGCTCATACAAGCGGCCCCAACCGTGTCATTCTTCGCTGCGCTCAGAATGACACGGTTGGAGTGGCTCGGATCGCCGATTTGGTCGTGAAACTTCATAATCGGCGGCGAGCGCGATCCATCGACCCCGACGGATTATCTGACCACGAATGGTGGATATTCGTTGATTTCGCCGGTCAGAAATTTGGCCACGAGCCGCGTCTGCAATTCGATGCAGCGCCGGTAGGTTACCTGGTAGCCGAAGATGGGATGCTGGATTTCTTCGCGCATGCGCTCCTCAAACTGCGTGAAGAAGATCTTGCGCTTCTCGTCCTTGAGGCGGTACGCGCCTAATTCAACCACGAAGTCGTTTGCTGTCAACATGCGCTTGTTGAGCAGGCTCAGCACCACGGAATCGACGATGATCGGGCGAAATTCTTCCATGATATCCAGCGCCAGGGCGGGACGGCCATAGAAGGAACTGTGCAGGTAGCCAACGAAATGATCGAAGCCGACCAGTTGGACGGCGCTGGCAACCTGGTTAGTGAGCATGGCATAGCCGAAACTGAGCAGCGCGTTCACCGGATCGGTGGGCGGGCGCTTGATACGCTTCTCGAAAGGCCATTGCTCCGGGTCCGACAGCAGCTTGCCGAAACACTGGAAATAGGCCGCGCTGCCCGCCCCTTCCATGCCAAGGATCGATTCGAGAGGCGTTCCCTCGACCCGATTGTCGCCAGTAGCCAGCGCGCGAGTTGAGGTCGCCGTATCTACCGGTAACGCGTGCAGTTGAGAAAGCAGACCGGCAATCTGGTCGATGGCCTGGCTCATTTCGCTATCGGACTGGCGACGATTGTAGCGTTGCAGCATCGTGCGTTGATTCGAGAGCTTGCCGATCACAAAGCGTCGCGCCAGCTCGCAGCGCCGCGCCATATCGTTATGCGCGCGGTACTGCGCCATACGCAAAATCGCGTTCTTTGAGAGCGACGGTGAAAGGCGGCCCTTGAATTTACCAAAATGGGTCAGGAAGTTGATCTCGATGTTGTGGTCCAGCAATAAGTGGAGCGCCGAGGCCGTTAATGTCACCTCGCCCATTACCACGACATCATCGATTTTCACCAGCGGAATGCGTTCATTGCGGGCAGGCGCAGGGGCCATGCCGTCTTTCCCGCGCCTCTCAGGAATCTGTACCAGCAGGCAATCTTCGGTATCGCGGCGCACCAGGGCGCGGTTTTCTGTCAGGTAGAGTGTTGGCATGTGCGTATTCCTTTCTTTTCTTTTTGTGGCTTTTTGGCTGGAATTACGAGCGGGTTCTCGCTTGCAACATCCTGACTTCCTCCGGCATGCAGAGGGGCTGGAGACTGCATTTGGGGCAGCGCGCAGTCAGCGGGCCGTCGAGCGGCGGTGGCACTGTCTCCTGGGTCGAGAGCGCGAAAGCGCGCGCGATTGTATTGAGGGTTTGCTGGCGCAGTTCTGGCGTGAAGTCGATCTGCACGCGCCGCCGCGAGCCGATGTAGTAGATGTAGCCGTGAGAAATTGGCGCTTTGCCCGCCTGCCTTTCCTCGAGGCACAGCGCCTGAGCGCAGAGTTGTATTGAGTCGTTGAGCCATTGCCCCTGCCGTCCATGTTTGTATTCAACCGGAACCAGCATGCCATCTTGTTCCTCGATCACGTCGGCAAAGCCGGAGAGGTGCAGCGATTCGCTGAACAGGTATAGATGCGTCGTCTGTATTTCGCCCTCGCGCGTGGTTTCTTTCCCATGCTGGTGTACGTGCTCGTGCTGCAACGTGCCTTCGAGCACGTATTCGTTGACCAGCATATCGCACTGGACATACTCGTAGTAAAAACGGCGCGGGCAGTATTGCAGGGTATTGAGAGACGAGATCGAGACAGAATCAGGCGCCATCCGGGTGGTCATAAGGAAACCTCCGTTGTTTAGAATAGTGAAATTGAATAAGATTTCTGCTTATCACTCCACCATGCGCAGCTTGCATGGTGTTGGATCGATATTGAGCAGCAAGGGGCGGGCGAAGCTGCTCATGGCGACGATGGCCTGGCCGGGCGCCAGGTTGGGAAGCCGCATCCAGAGCGAATCATCGACGACGCCGAGCGAGCGTTTCAGGCGGCTGATGACGTTGGCATCGCTGATCTTGTGCAGGATGTAATTGTTGATCAATCCAAGCACCTCGTCGGGCAGGTGCTGCGGCAACTGCGTGACGAAGGCGAGGCCAAGCCAGCGTTTGCGACCGCGCCGGGCAATACGCGCGACCTGCTGGTAGAGAACGGGCATCTGCGCGATGCGCTCCCGTGAAAGAAATTCGTGCGCTTCCTCGATAATCACCATCGTGCGCGGCAGAGCCTTGCCCTCGTTTTTTTCGGCCTCGACATAGTTTTCATCCTGGGCCTCGAGCAGGCCGCGCAGGAACTCGGCGATCACCAGGTTGTTGACTACCGGCATATCCGTATCGCTCAGGTCGATAATACTTACTTTGCCTGGTTTCGTGAGGTCTCTATAGTTGAGCGCCTGCGCCCTGTCATTGTCAAAAATCTTCAGGCGCATGATCTGGCCTATCTTTCCCTGCACAACGCGCCAGCTCGACGCGTGGTCAATCCCCGTGGCCGTCTCTTTTTTAAGGACCGTATTCACCTGGTCTTTGTAACGCTGGAAATCCGCACTCTGAAAACGAAATTCAGGCCCGCCCGAATCTGCCGATTTCTTATCACCGGCAGCGATTTCCGCGCAGGCGCGTACCACATCGTACATATGCTCGATCTTCATGCGCGGATAGCCCGTCTCCATCTCGTCTACTTCGTACACGCGCTGCTTTTCAGCGTCATTGGATGGGAATATTCGCAGCGTCCACAGGATACGCTTTGCGATATCATAGGCTTTTTGATAGCGCTGCTGCTGGGCCTCGTTCAATTCGAGCATTCCCATCACCAGGTAGGGCGAGAGCCGGGAAAATTGCAGCGAGAACGCTGTTATGCGATTTTTGTCCGGGCAGGTCGTTTCGCGTCCGATCAGGTGATAAACGGCTACATTCTGCACGCCACGCGGCGCTTTTCCACGCTTCTCAAGCGCGGTGAGCATGGTATGATCCTGCGTCGGTTGGTAAATCTCGGTATATTCGCCCTCGGTATCGATCAGAATCGTAGCGATTCCGGCCTGCTGGAAGCTGCTGACGAGCGAGGAAACGGTGGTCGATTTGCCGCCGCCGGTCGTTCCCAGGATGCCGAGGTGGCGCGGCAAGACCGATTTCTTATCAGAGGGAATGGCGGCTGTGATCTGCTCGTAGCCAACCGGCACACCAAGCGGTATGTCACCGTCCAGTCGCAGCGTGCGCGATGTCTCGTCCATATCCAGCACGAAGACGGGGCTATTGGGCAATGGGCGTAGTCGCGGCGGAATCAATACGCCATCCAGCTCCTCACCAAGCAGCTCAACCTGCACGCGACCATGATAGCGCGGCATGAAGATACCCCCACGCACCGCCGTTGTAATCATGATCGGCGCGTCACCACGCAGCCCATCCGGCTCGGCAAATGGCCCCTTGACGACGATGCCCAGGTACGTGCGTTTATCGGTAACGCTGCGAATGCGTATCAACGCCTGCGAGGGCGCCTTGGGAATATCATCCCTCGGCAATAGAATAGTGATGGTGTTATCCTCGCTTGATGGCAGGTCGAACATCGTGCGCCCTATCGCGGTGCTGTATTCGGGCGGTTCATTGTATGCCCCACCGGCCTCTGCGCTATCCGCGCGCAGTTGCTCAAATACTTCATCAGGAAGCGGCAGGTGCATCCTGGTGCCGGAATTGTGGTTATCCATCATGAGGAGTGCCTCCTTCTTATCTCGTCTCGCGCTCTCCAAGGTAGCGGAATGGCTCGCCGGCCTCGGCATAGGCCTGCTGGATCATGCTTTGAAATGTACCTGCGCCAAAGGTGGAGCGGCAGATCATATCCGCCAGGTCGATCAGCATTGGAAAGCCGCGATGTTCTTGCAGCACGCTATCGGCCATTACAATCAGGGCCGCCAGGTGCGCGCAATCGCGATGCGCGTAAAACATGCGCACCGGCGCCTGGGCCGATGCCCTGTACACGCCGATCACGATTTGCGGCCCCAGTTCCTCCACGAACTCCCGCACACGCGCCTTCAGCCCTGTCTGCACGGGCAGGTTCCCGCTCGCGATATCGCGCATCGATTGCAGCGGCGTGTCGACCAGCGCGAATTCAAGCGGGTCGAGCGCATCGCCCAGCGTAAGCCAGACACGATCAGCGGGCGCGCTTACCACAAACACCCAGCGTTTATGCTCCATCAGCAGTCCGCGCCACATCTTCATACTGTATTCCAGCAGCGGCATCTGTTTGTTGATGACCAGCCCTCCTCCGGTCAGCAATTCATAAGGCACAGGATGTCCGTGGCCCATACGCCATACCGCCTGCGATTTATGCAGCAGGATAGCGCGTTCCGCGTAAATCATGATGCCGCGCTGGGTGAAATCGCTGAGCCGGTCGCGCGTGCTTTGTGTCGCGTCGGTGCTGTCGCGCTTCCTGCGCTGTTCGAGCAAAGCGATGGCTTCATTAATCGGATCAACGCCGCCCATACGCAGGTCGCGGCGATACAGGCGATGCAACCAGGTACCCGCGTCCCCCTGGTACGAGACAAGCGAAACGCCTATCTGCGCCAGCGTAATCGGCAGCGTATCGTGAATCGTACTCGTCCCATCGCACGCCTCGACGCCGCCATTGAAGAGTAGCCCACGGTGAATCTGCTCGATGGTTGATACATCGACCTTGTAACACCCGGCATTTTCAGGCGCCTGTGGATGTTTGAAGGCCTTCGGGAACAGCTCCGAGCGGATTCGTTCGCGAATTCTTCCACCCTGCTTTACCGCGTCCGCGACCTCGCGCTCGAGTTTCGCGTACATATCCGCGAGATCTTCTCCCAGTCGCCAGGTATCGATATCGAGCGTTTGATCCACCGATTCCCCGAAGGCCGCCTGGAACTCGTCGCCTCTCATTGCCAGGGCATGATCCTGACCGGCATCATCCGGCGGATGTTTGTCAGCTGCCTGGTCGTTTTGCATCGCAATCTTCTTCTTCTTACCCTACCCCATGCTCTCTCTATACTACATTCCCGACTCCTGTGTTTATTTTGACACAAATATTAGAAAATTTCATCCCCTGTTGCAAAAAGCCAGTCATGCACACCCGATTCTCCTAGTTGTGCAAGGATATAACGGGCATAAGCATCCGCAATCGCCGCCGGTAAACCATATGTGCCCAGTAACTGCTGCGTTAAAAAGGACAGCCGCCTGTTAAAACCACGCGGAGCTGCCGGCGTACCCATCATCTCCTGCAAGGATGAGGCGGGCGCGAGCAATTCCAGGGCAAGACGGTCGGCGCGATTCTCGACATCAAGTACAATCGACTCCGGCAGGCCATCGTCTGGCCGCTCCATGAAATGACTCATTGTGCCCAGCGAAACATTGCTGAGAACGGCGTGGACGCGTTCCGATATCGTGGGCGGGCGGTCGCCATTCAACACGGGCAGAATGGAAGGCCCAAGAATCATGACCGCCCGCCGGCGCGGAGCCTGGTAATCGAGCAAGAAATGCGCCAGTTCGTGCGCCAGGGTGAAACGCTGCTCATCTTCGGAGTCGCCGGCATCGTAAAAAATAGTCCCTTTATCTCTATCGGCCAGCAGGCACCCGTGCAGGCGGCGATTATGCCCTGGCATGGAATAGGCAATGCCCACTTTCTGTGTCCATTCCAGCACATCGGCAACGCGCAATCCGGGAACACCGTATAGCTCAAGCGGCATCGTCAGCGTGATCGCCATTTTGATATCGCAGGGATAGCCGGGCGCTTCTCCCGCGAGCGCCCAGAATTCCTGCGCCGTATTCTCGATGAGAAAAGCGCTATTCATCACCTGGCCCGGCCTCATCTTCTTCATTGTCATCTTCATAATCGCGCGCGGCCAGCAATGCTGGCAGCGTAGCATTCTGCCTGGAACTGAGCGCCTCTCGCGACTCGGCAGCGCGGATCAGCAGCGCCAGTTGTATCGCATCGGCACCAATATAGCTGGCGATGCGCTCAACGTCCTGGCGAAAATGAGGAGCCGGTCGCGGGCGCTCGCAGAGAGCCAGCTTTGGCAGCGCCTCAATATCGCATCCCAACTTAGCCGCGAGCTGCTGATCATCCAGCCCCTCCTGCTCTGAATAGAGAGCAAGCGGCCCGGCCAGCAAATTGGGGCGTCCTTGTGCAAGCAATGCCAGGCGCTCGAGAGATGGATGTTTGGAATTCATGAAAGTTTCCCTCCTGTACGTTGAAGCTCTTGTTTGACGTGGCGGCGTAATCGCTTCGTGATGCGATTTTTTGCCAGTTGAACCTGTTTGAGACGCTCATCTTCGGGCTGGTCACTGAGTCCCAATGCGCGAGCATATGGCTCTGGCGAGCGAATCCCATTCATGAGCAGGGTCACGATTCGACGTTCGATGGCATCGGGAAATGCCTGGCTGATGATCTGCATAAGCGCTTCCGCCTCCAACAGCCCCTCTACCATATCCGCGATTCCCAGGCTACCGGCAATGTCCTGCTCTTGAAAACTGGGATCGAAGATGGATACCTGGCGCTTTGTGGTACGATGTTCTTTGGCCCGCGCATTGAGGAAATCACGATAGGCGGCCATAACCAGGTAACTATGCAAACCGGCACGCGCCGGATCATAGCTTTCCGGCTTATCATGATAATCCAGTAGCGCCTGGCCGACGGCCTCTTCAACAAGCGCGGAATCCGCATAGCTGCCCGCGCGCCTGCCTACATCCTGCACGAGTGAAGCATAGAATGCCTCGGCAAGCTGCGCAAAGGCAACCGGGTCATCCCTGGCGAGAATTCGTTGGTGAAAGTCATATTCTTGTGCTGTTGCTTTCATGTTACTAGTGACTCCTTGTCGCTATGATTATTCTGCTATATGTTGTTCCCATAGCAGAGCCGGCTTTGGACAAAACGACGAAAAATTTCATCTTTTCTTGAACACCAGCACATACTCTTCGGGATAGGCGCGCACATCGCTTTGCGCGGTCGAGGAGAAACGCCCGGACTTTTTATCGCGCGTACTCACCAGCACGCGCGCAGGCACCTTGCGTACAATCCTGCGTTCCAGGTCCAGTCCAACCTGGGCGGCCATCTCACAGAGTCCCTGCGCGGTCGGAATAGTAATACCACGGCGATAAGAATCGCCAACAACCAGCACCAGGTACTTGCCAGGAATAGTGACCCGCGCCATCTCGCCCATGGCAAGAGACATATCTTGAAAATAGTGTTGCAGGGCGCGCACCTCGCGATGCACCGTCTGCGTCAACGATCCGCTTGCCAGCAGTGACAGTTCGGCCAGCGCCGCATCGACACTGGTCGAACCGGTTTGCAGCAAGGTAAACTGTTTCGACGACGCGCGATGAGAAACGCCTTTCGAGCCAATCCATGCTTCCTCTCCAGCAGGAACAATACCATATCGCTCGAACCAGAGCTGCGTGAGCTGGTGAATCTCTTTGTATTCGTAGCAGGTAGCATAGGGCGGGCTGGTAACAAGCAGGTCAAGCGAGGCATCAGGCAAGCTAAGTTGCCGCACATCTTCATGCGCAATACGGCAGCGATCTCCTATTGCAACCGGGTCGAGTCCGCGTTGCTCGATATCCTGCCAGTAGAGGCGATTGCGCTTCAGCATATCGCGTACCTGCCTGCGAAACTCATCGGCGGGGTCGCCCAGCACTTTATGAACATCTTTCTGTGCCTTGGTGCTGCCACTGAGCCAGGTGGAACAGCGCCGCAAAATATTGGAAAAGCCGCACAGGAAGAACGCGCGCGCGTCGCCCTCGCTATACAAAAGAATGCGTTGCAGAATAGCCGCGAGGCTCTCGCGATACGGCAATGGAAACCAGTAGGTGAGGCGTTCTTCTGCGCTGGCATGAGCGCTATCAATAGCCTTGATCGCCTCGATTTCAGAATCTGTCAAATGCCGCCTGCCAATGCGAGGAACCCCGTCAAGCTGAGCCTCAAGCGCTGTCCAGGCCGTCAAAAGGTTAGAAGGAACAAGCGGGCGACATTTAGCGCGGCTGATGAGCAGGGCAACCGCGTTGATATCCGCGCCCCAGAAACGCCTGCCAGCGCGCAGGGCCTCGATTCCGGTCGTCCCTGAACCAACAAACGGGTCGCCGACAAGCTCGCCAGGAGCAGAATAGGCTTCGATGAGCCGTCGCACGAGTTGCGGAATGAATTTGGCGGGATAGCGATGATAGCCATGCGGCCCCCACAAGGTCTCCTCGCGCGTCAAATGCGCGAAAGACCAGTCTTCTTCTGAGGGATCTTCTTGATTGTCAAATAAGGGATAGCTCTCTCCGGTAAGATACACTTTTTGCGCCATAGCCATGCACTCACCCCTTTTTTATGCATAGTGTACAAAAGCTCAGGCGCATTGGCAAGATATCAATTGACAGCGGATGAGTTTCTGCTTACCCCACCGCCGCCATATCTGCCCGCATCTGCTCCAGGTGGGCAATCAGATGCCCGGTCACAAATTCCTCGATGAACCAGTCGAGGGATTTCTCGCCATAGCGCACATGCACACCCGTCAATTGCAGGTCGCTATCCTTCAAATTGTCCAATACTTCTTGCAGGCGCGCATAGGCGGGGGGCAACAGGGTTTTGATCTGTTGCAGGCTATCGTGGCTATGCTCTTCGATGGCGCGCAGGCGGCCCTCGTGTTGCATCGTGCGCCCAAAATTCTGCCCTGGATGGGCTACCAGCTTCTCGATCTCGTTGGCCCAGTAGGGCATGAATTCAACAATATGCGCCAGGTTTTGCATGATCGACCATTCGTTTTCCGCCGGCGCTTGATAGAGTTTTGTCGAGTCTAATTGGGCCAGTGGGCCGTCAATAAGCCGATTGAGTTCGTCGTAGGAATGCTGCACGCTGAGGCGAATGGCCTCTACCTGTGGATTGGCTGGTGATGTAGTCATGTCTTTGCCCCTTTACTTACAGGTTGTTTTCTTCCATTATGCTATAGAAATCGGCAAACAACAACCGCAAAGGAGTTTCCACGATGTATATTCCCACCTTTACTGATGTCCTGCTGGCGCAACGCCGCATTCGCCCCTATTTGCCGCGCACACCCTTGCACAGCTACCCGGCCATGAATGCCCTGCTCAACGCCGGGGTCTATATCAAGCATGAGAACTATCAACCGGTCGGAGCATTCAAGGTGCGCGGTGGAATCAACCTCATCTCGCAACTGACGCCCGAAGAGCGCGAACGAGGCGTGATCGCGGCCTCTACCGGCAACCACGGGCAATCGGTTGCCTATGCCGCGCGGCTATTCGATGTCCAGGCGCGTATTGTCGTGCCCGAAAAGGCGAATCCCGGCAAGGTGGCCGCGATGCAGGGCATGGGAGCCGAAGTCATCTTCTACGGCGCGACTTTCGACGAGGCCAAACAGCATTGCGAGGCGCTGGCGCGGGAATATGGCTATCGCTACATTCACTCCGGCGACGAACCGATGCTGATTGCCGGTGTTGCCACGGAAGTGCTGGAGATGCTGGAAGATGAGCCGGAATTAGAGGTAATCATCGTACCCATCGGCGGTGGTAGTGGCGCTGCCGGAGCCTGTATCGCGGCACAGGCCATCAATCCGGCCATTCGCGTGATAGGCGTGCAATCGGAAGCATCTCCGGCGGCCTACGAATCGTGGCGGCAGCGCCGCCTGGTGAATGCGCCCAATCGCACATTGGCCGAGGGCCTGGCAACGGGCACACCTTTTGAGCTACCCCAGCAGATCATGCAGCAATTGCTGCACGAATTCTTGCTGGTGACAGAAAATGAGATCATGCAGGCAATGGTCTGGATGATCGAGCGGGCGCACACGCTAGCCGAAGGCGCGGGAGCCGCGTCTCTGGCAGCCGCCTACAAGCTGCGCGAAGAACTGCAAGGCAAAAAAATCGGCCTGGTCTGTTCCGGTGGCAACACCTCGCTGGAACACCTGAGGAAAGCCCTGGGAGTGCTGTAGGGACAGGGACAGGCCGCTGTCCCTATAGGTCGCCCTCCATCCAGCTTTGCACCACATCCCAAAAGCACAACCGTGGTTAAGAAATGGTTGAGTTTTTGGGATTTTGGTACTATTTTTCACCCCTTACTGTTCCAAAATTTGACGAACCACAGTCTATTCCTGTAGAGTCATCAGAAAGCTATGACGAAAACTGTAGTAGACAAGACTAGTAAGAGGTAGGATATGCCGCAATTCCGCCCATTTGCACCATTTCCGGAAACAAATGGAGTTGGCTTGATAGAAAAGCCAGAGGAAGAAAACATTCCAGCTTACCCGACCGTTAGTCCCAGAGAGAGCGACTTCAAAGGTCCCACCCCTATCACTACCATTAGATGGGATGAGGGCGACCACAAGGGTTCCACCCCCACCACTGCTCCTCTCCCGCCCCTACTGAATTTGTTCCCAGGACAAGTTGCAGAAACCGGTACTCGCACTACCGAAGATCTCAAACCTGTTTCAGATACAGCCCCGTCAACCGGCCCAATATCTCTTACGAGCGCTTTGAAGGCCACGATGCCGGCTGATAAAGCCGCTCAAAAGCGCATCGTGATTATCCCTGGCACAATGAAAAGCAGGGTGTCCAATGCGACTGATGCGCCGGCAAAACGTAAGAATTCGCGGCTCCGCAATGGCATCATCCTGGCCGTGATGGGAGTTATCCTGGTCACCACGCTGCTGTCATTGACTCCCCTGGCTTCCGGTCAGGGCGCGACTCCACCGCTGATCCGCTTCGGAATCTGGGTGCAATCGCAGGTGGCGAACTGGCAGATTATTTCTCACGACAACACGCCGCCTGTTGCTCAAGATAATCCTCCTCAGATACAAGCTCCCCCTCAGATGCAATTGCCGAAGAGCCAGTATATTGCCATCGCGCAACAGGACGCGATAAACGCGGGCATCTCCCCCGATTATTTTGTGCGGCAGATCAACCAGGAGAGCGGTTTTAATCCCAACGCCTATTCCCCCTCCGGGGCCGAGGGCATCGCCCAGTTCATGCCTGCGACAGCCAGGGGACTCGGTATCGATCCCTGGGATCCTATCCAGGCATTGCGCGCTGCCGCCAACGTAATGGCCGGTTATGACCATCGATATGGCGGCAATTACGCCATGGCCCTGGCCGCCTACAATGCAGGTTCAGGCACCGTTCAATGGGCCGTTCAGAACTGCGGCTCGAACTGGATGAGCTGCCTGCCCGCGCAGACACAAAATTATATCTATGTCATCATGGGGATATGAATCAGTAGTGCGTCAAGATTATTGAAAGGGATATAGCCCAGGAAGATAGTTCCAAAGCAGGTGAGAAGCAAAATCCAATTGCGCCCGCGAAAGAAGACAACGAGTAACAGGATGGGATAGATTTTTGTCAGTGTTGCCATACCAATCAAAAATCCGGTCAGGACCTGCCCTTTGCGTCCATCCGTGCCAAAGATGGTCGCGCTCAACGCCACCAGCACCGTAAATAGAATAACCAGTACATCAAGATGGCCCTCAATGGCGAATTCAACAATCGGAAGCGGGCACCATGCATAGATAACGACCCGCCGTGCATCCAGCCCTTTCTTTGCAAGCAGCCATGCCAGCGCCCCGCAGGTTACCATGTCACATAGAACGAACAACGCTTTTAGCCCCAACAGGTTGGTTGAGGAAAGCAAGTATCCCACCACAAAAAATAGCTCGGCTCCTGGCGGATATTTGGTAGGCGTATTGCGGAAGCTTTCAACTTGACAATCCTCCTTGCTATACCATACAATTTGATATATCCATATGGAGATATGAGAGTCACCGATGTGCATCTCAAAAGGAGCGTCACCATGACTACGACCGCCCTACGCAGCGAAGAGGACGTACTGAATCGCATCCACAAGCAGCAGTTGATCGAGTCCATCGACCAGATGAGTCCTGTCTACCTGGAAGGAATGAAGCGCATTCTTACCGTCTCCGCCGATACGGAATTGATCAGCGCACCCGCATATTACCACGCCGCCGTGCATGCCCCATCCCTTAACACCTTTGGTACCGCCGTCTCAATTATACAGGATGAATTGGGACACGCGCACATCGCCTACCGGTTAATGCGCGATCTAGGGGTGGACACCGAAGCATTGATCTTTGAGCGCGACCCCCGTAATTTCAAGTACCCATATGCATTTGACGTTCCGCTGGATAGCTGGGTGGAACTGGTCGTCGCCAACGCCTTCTACGACCGCGCCGGCTATACCCTGCTCGGCGATGTCTATCAAAGTACCACTTTTGGCCCCTGGAAGCGCGCGCTGGTGAAGGTAGACAAGGAAGAGACGTTCCACCTGCGCCATGGCGAGCAGGGCATGCGCAGGATCAACCAGGACCGCGCCGGACACGAGGAGCTGCAAAAGGCTGTGGACTGGATGTTCCTGCTGACCGTCGAATGGTTCGGCCTGCCCGACGACCTCAAGAAGCATAGTGAGCAACTCGATTACGGCTTCAAGGGCCATAGCAACGACGAATTGCGCCAGATCTGGATGTCTACCGCCGTACCGCTGTGCAACGAACTGCAACTGAAGGTTCCCGCGCACTACGACGAAGAGCAGAAAAAATATGTCATCGATTGTCCGTTCCCGGCACATTTCGATGCGAAGGCCAAGCACTGGCTGCTCGAAGATGGTCCCTGCACCTGGGACGACGTGATGAAACGCTGGAAGGCGCGCGGCCCCAAGAACGAGGAATTTGTCGGCATGGTGCAGCGCGGCAAACGCGAGATGCTGCGCCTGTTGGAGCAGGATTGAATCATGGCGACTACGTATCCATCACTTGAAACCCACCCGCAAAACGATACGTCATGTCCCGCCCTGTGGGACGCGCTACGCGATGTAGAGGACCCGGAGATCCCCATCAGCGTGGTCGATATGGGCCTGATTGTCGATATAAAGCAGCAAGACGGCATTGTTGCCCTTAAGCTGACCTTTACAGCAATGGGATGCCCGGCGATGGACTTCATTATGGACGATATTCGCACGCGCCTGCTGCGCGAACCGGGCGTGCGTGAAGTGCGTATCGAGACCGTCTGGGACCCCGTCTGGACCAAGGCGCGACTCAGCGAAGAGGGAATAGATATCCTGAGAACGTGGGGGATTGCGACATGAATACAACAACGACCGAAACGGCGCCATCTCCGGCGACCAGGCGCCAGGCATTAAACGAAACACAGGTCTGGCAAGTCTACGCGCGCCGCAAATACGATGAGCCACTGCACGAAATCGGCAACGTAATGGCCGATGACGTAGAACTGGCCAAAGTCTACGCGCGCAGTATTTACGACGAGTTCAGCTGGATCGAGATGGTGCTTGTACCGCGCAATTGCATTGTTACCGTGATCGAATCGTGATCGATTGTAAGGGCCTCAGCCATGTCATTCTGAGCGAGAGCGAAGAATCCGGGTGCGACGAGGCACAATCGGGAAGCAACTGCTGGTCGTGTCATTCTGAGCGAGAGCGAAGAATCCGGGTGCGACGAGGCAGAGATTCTTCGCTCTCGCTCAGAATGACATGGCCAGGCATCTCGGATTACCGATCTTGATTGTAAAAACCCATTATCGGCCAAAAGGAACAAAAACATATGTCCAACACACGCATAGACAACGCGGCGCTATTCGCCATCCTATCATCCCTGGCCGACAACAAACAGGCCATCGGGCGGCGCTATGCCTACTGGTGCAACGGCGCTCCGGCATTGGAAGCTGCCGTCGCCGCCGCCGCCATGACACAGGACGAATTGGGGCACGCGCGCACGCTCTATCCACTGCTCGAAGACTTCAAGCAGGCCGAAGCCGATCCCGCCCAGATCGAGCCAATGACGCGCACGCTCAACTACCACCTTGCCTATCTCGACCACGACTTCTCGGGCTGGGCCGACTTCGTCGCCACCAACTTCCTGCTGGATAACGCGCTCACAACGTTCTTTGAGTCCGCCGAGAACTCGACATACGAGCCGCTACGCCAGCGTTCGCGTAAAATCGTGCAGGAAGAGCGCCTGCACCAGATGCACGCCGAGGGCTGGGTGCGCCGCCTGGCGAAAACCGGGGGCGCTGTACGGGCGGCGCTCGCCAACTCGCTCGCGCGCCTGTGGGATGAGACGCTGTGCTGGTTCGGCCCCAACGACGATCCCAATATGCAGCAACTCTACCATGAGGGGATTATCGACGCGACCCCCGATGAGTTGCGCAGTCGCTACCTGCAAAAGATCATGCCCACGTTAAGCGGCCTGGAAATGGACGTACCCGTTTCCTTCGACGCGACAACCAAACGCTGGGAACCCAACCGGCCACTACCCTGGCAGGAATGGGATGCTACAAGCAGGCGGCTGCCCGCGCAGGATACCGCGAAGGTGAGTTGAGATGGGATATAATACAAACAACCTGGATGGGGCTGCGAAAAAGGCCGTGGTAGTCTGCCCTTTTTGCGGCTCAACTGATACCGAGCTATTCTCGCTGTTCGGCCAGCAATTGCTGACTGTACAATATTATTGTAACACGTGTCATACCCCTTTTGAATGTATCAAGGATGATGACATCCTGGACGCCTATGCAAGAGGAAAGGAAGAGCGATCATGACAACAACAACTGAACGAACGCTGGTCAATTATACGGTAACCGATGGCATTGCCATTATCGAGTTGACGAACCCGCCCGCCAACACCTACAGCTACGAGATGATGCGCCAGCTGGACGAGGCTATTTTGCAGGCGCGTTTTGATGAAAATGTGCATGTATTGTTGCTGCGCGGGGCAGGCGAAAAGTTCTTCTGCGCCGGCGCTGAAATCTCCATGCTGAACTCAGTATCCCCAACCTTCAAATACTATTTCTGCCTGCACGCCAACGAGACGTTGCTGCGGCTGGAGCAGACGCCCAAGCTGGTCATCGCCGCGCTCAACGGGCATACGGTTGGCGGCGGCCTGGAGATCGCGCTGGCCTGCGATATTCGCATCGCGCGCCGCGATGCCGGAAAGGTTGGCCTGCCGGAGATCAATCTTGGTGTGCTTCCCGGCACCGGTGGCACGCAGCGCCTGGCACGCGCCCTGCCCAAGAACAAGGCCATCGAAATGATGACCGAGGGCAAGCTGATCAGCTTTGAGGAAGCCCAGGAACTCGGCCTCATCAACTACATCTACGATTCCGAGGGCTACTGGGACAAAGTCATGGAGTACGCGCGCGGCTTCTGCCCACCCAATAAAGCATCGAAGACCGTCGGTCGCATCAAGCGATCCGTGCAATCCGGAGCCGAGGTTTCGCTTTCCGAAGCCCTGGCCATCGAGCGCGAGTTGCAACAGCTCTGCTTCCAGAGCGAGGATGCCAAAGAGGGTCTCGCGGCCTATACCGGGAAACGCCAGGGGAAGTTCGCGGGTAAGTAGTTTTGCTGATCGACGCTTATCATGACCCTGAGGAGCGTGATAAGCGTCGATCACAAAATACCAGTAGGTAGTATGTATGCCCGACTTGCATATTCGTCGTCACAACAACATACTCTGGCTGATTCTTGACCGGCCCCCGCTCAACATTCTCTCTATCGAGATGCTGGATCACCTGACGGCGGCCATGCGGCAGGCCATCAAGAACGCGCCGGGGTTAATCGTCATCACGGGGGCGGGCGAGCGTGCTTTCTGCGCCGGGGTTGATATACACGATCACCTGTACGGGCGCGAAAAAGAGATGCTGCGCGCCGTGTACGATAATTGCGCGGCCTTTGAAGAATTGCGTGCGCAACATATTCCTACCGTGGCGCTGGTAAAAGGTCACGCGCTCGGCGGGGGTTGCGAATTAGCCGCTCTATGTGATACCGTGATTGCCCGCGAAGACGCGACTTTCGGCCTGCCGGAGATCAAACTTGGCGTCTTTCCACCGGTGGCTGCCGCCTATTTCCCCTCATTGATCGGTCGCGTTGCCACAATGCGCCTGATGCTGACGGGCGAGACCCTTTCTGCTGACGAGGCATTGCGCCTTGGCCTTGCCCATCAAGTCCTCTCCTCGCGCCGCTTCCTTCCCGATGCTGAAGAACTCCTTACCATGCTGGCAACCCCGAACATGAACGGGCTGGTACGTTCATAGTTTGTAGAAACAGGAGCCAGGGCAACCGCAAGAATGCGAGCGGGAACTTTTCTCTCCTGGCAAACGTTCAGAAAGTAGTTTCAATCACTCAACGGATTGAGAAAAGGACCTGGCGCCTGCCGCTCTTATGAGCGACCGGAAGCACCCAAACCTGAAAAGGTCAAACGCAAATACACCTGGAAATAAGGACGATAGCGAGGTAAGGAGTTACTCTAATGCGTACATTGCAGATATCGAAACGGAAATCGTTGCTTATGGTTGTTTCGCTCGTCATAGTAATGACGTTCATCCTCTCGGCCTGTGGCGCCACGGCAGGGGCGGGATCAGGGTCCGGCTCAAGCGGGAGCTCGCCAACGCCAACCCCTACCGCCAGTGGCACGGGCGGCACAGCTGATGGATGCCCCAGCAGCGCCACCGTGAGTTCTAAGCCAAAACCCAATGTCACAGTAAATCTCAAGGATATGAATTCCACGGTGACCGCGCATGTTGCCGATATCATCGAAGTCGATCTGCCGTTCGGGCAGATGTGGCAAGGCCCGGCCACTGTACCGAGCAATTTGACGCTGCAACAGCCCGCCGGATACGCACAGTCGGCCAGCAAGGTCTGCGTCTGGCAATTCACCGCTCAGAACGCCGGCACTGCCCAATTAATATTCGCCGGCAGGGCCATCTGTAAGAAAGGCCAGGCCTGCCCGCAATACGTGATGCAGGTGCCATTTACAATAGATGTGAAGTAAGACTCATCCGGCTTTGGGGACAATACGAAGCGGCCTGGTGGCGAACGCGCTGTCAGGCCGCTTCGTATTCTTCCTGAACTTGCTCAGGCCTTGATCTTCGCGTTTTTCGGGTCATACAACGGCTCTTTCATCACCGTTGCCCCGTATCTCACTCCGAACAACTGCACTTCTACCCTGGTTCCCGCCGACGCGTACTCGACGGGCAAATAGCCATAGGCGATACTTTCCCTGATAGTATAGCCATAGCCGGCGCTCGTCACGCGTCCCAGCACCCGCTCTCCATCGACCTCTAAAAATGGCTCGCCTCCCAGGGCCACGGCTCTGGGATCGTCAAGCACCAGGCAGCACAGCTTGCGTGTCACACCCTGCGCCTTGATGCGTTCTAAAGCCGCTCTGCCGAGGAAATCGCCTTTCGCCAGCTTGACGGCGAAACCAAGCCCCGCCTCATAAGGGTTGTATTCCGAATGAATATCGGTGCTCCAGTAGCGATAGCCCTTCTCCAGGCGCAGCGATTCGATGGCGCGGTAGCCCGCCGCGACGATGCCCAATGGTTGCCCGGCCTCCCAGAGCGTATCCCAGAGTTTGAGGCCATATTCCATAGGAGCGTAGATTTCCCAGCCGAGTTCGCCCACGTAGGTAACGCGCAGAGCCAGGGCCGGAATATCGCCTATCGCCACCTGCCGGGCCGTCAGATAGGGAAAGCCTTCATTGGAGAAATCGTCTTCACTGACCTGCTGAATCAGGTCGCGCGCTCGCGGTCCCCACACGCCAATGCAGCAGCGGCTGGAAGTAATATCGTTGACATATACCGAGCCATCAGCAGGCATCTGGCTGCGAATCCAGGCGAGATCGTGGTTGCCAAAAGCGGTGCCGGTAATGATCTGGAAACGGTCAGGAGCCAGGCGCGTGACGGTCAGATCGCACTCTATGCCGCCGTGTTTGTTCAGCATCGAGGTGTAGGTGATGGCTCCCACCGGCTGATCCACCTGGTTACCGGTAATATATTGCAGGAAGGCCAGCGATCCGGGGCCGATTACCTCTATTTTGCTGAAAGAGGTCTCGTCGAATAGCGCGACACGCTCGCGTGTTGCCACGTGTTCCGCGCCAATAGCAGGCGACCAGTAGCGAGCGGCCCACCCATAGGGCACGGGCCAGTTCTCGCCTTCAGCAAGGCGTTCGTTGGGCGCGAACCAGTTGGGCCGTTCCCAACCGACTTTCTCGCCAAAGACCGCGCCCAATTCCTCAAGCCGGTTGTAGACAGGACTGAGACGCAGCTTGCGCGCGCTGCCGCGTTCCTGGGCGGGATAGCTGATATCGTAATAGGTGCTGTACACCTCGCGAACGCGGGTCGCGATGTAGCGGCGGCTGGCGGTATAGGCTCCAAAACGACGCCAATCCATGTGCCAGAGATCAAGGCCCGGCTCGCTATCAACAATCCACCCGGCAATCATCTTGCCGACTCCCCCGGCCCCCGAAACGCCATGCGCGCAAAAACCACAGGCCGCCCACAAACCGCGCACTTCTGGCGACTCGCCGAGAATAAATTCTCCATCCGGCGTAAACGATTCCAGGCCGTTTACTCGCCTCGCCAGTTCCACATGCTTTAAAGCAGGAATGCGCTCGACACAGCCCTTCATCAAGCTGGCGAAACGCGGTGGGTCGAACTCGAGGATGGTCGGATTGGGAGTACCGGGAATGGCATCGACAGCGAGCGCTGCCGGATTGCGTTCGTAGCCGCCCAGTACCAGACTCTGCCCGTCCTGCCGGAAATAGACCAGTTTGTCGGGGTCGCGCAAATTGGGGATGGTAGTGTCTCCGGCCAGTTCGGGCAGCGGAGCGGTCATGACGTACTGGTGCTGCATGGGAATAAGCGGAATGGCGATGCCGGCCATGCGTCCGATGCGCGGCGACCAGATGCCGGCGGCAATCACCACAATCTCGCTGCGAACGCGACCGCGCGAAGTCTGAACGGCCTGCACGCGCCCATTCACTACCTCGATTCCGGTCACGCGGGTATCCGCGTAGAAGCTAGCTCCACGCTGCCGGGCAATATTCGCCATCGCCTGGGCCAGCACAGGCGCCTTCGCGGAGCCATCGCTAGGAAGATAAAGAGCGCCCTCGACTCCTTCCAGACTCATCAGTGGAAACAATCTTTTCGCTTCACCCGGACTAATCAACTCGGCTTCCAGGCCAACACTTTTCGCGAATCCGACCTGTCGTCGGAGTTCTTCCATACGTTCTTTAGAGGATGCCAGGCGCAGGCTGCCCACCGAGAAATAACCGGGATTGCCATCGACCGCGAGTTGCTTGTAAAGCGAAACGCTATAGACCAGCATTTTTGTCAGGCTGACGGAAGAGCGCAGTTGACCCACAAGCCCTGGCGCGTGCGAAGTGGTGCCACCAATCAGCGGCCCCTGTTCAAGCACAACGATGTCACGCCATCCCAGTTCCGTGAGGTGATACGCAATACTCGAACCCGCGATGCCGCTGCCAATAATGACTACGCTGGCCTGCTCGTGCATAAAGAAGTCTCCTGTGATGAATATGTCAATCTCCATCTCCTACATCGCGCAGCCATTCTTCAAACGGCGACGTTTCGACGTTATGCAGGAAACGGTTGAGGTGATGATAGGCGTATGCTTTGTAATCAAAGTCCAGCTCGGAAATGCCCAGTTGCAAAAATCCCCAGAACGATTCGCGCAAATCCGAAGCGAGGCGCATGAGGTGCAGATGAGCCAGGTCCACGGGACGCACTTCACCAAAGTATGAGCGCAGCAGTAGCTCGCATTGTTCCTCGTTCAACGACTGGTTGACGGAAAAGTTGCCCAGGTCGAAGAACATATCCCCCATCGCCGCGTATTCCCAATCGAGTATCCAGATACGCTGCCCATCATCGATAAAATTGCTGGCCAGCAGGTCATTATGGCATGGCTTCGGCTCAAAGGTGCTCCCTGGCGCCTGTTCAATGCGTGCCATCAACGCGAAAACCTGGGGCAGCATGTCTGGAAACGAGACGCCATATTCGAGCGCCAGCTTATGGTAGTTACGCACGGTCTCGAAAGGCGAGAACGTGCCAGGGAAAGCAGGCCCGGCATGGTAGCGTTTCATGGCATCGACGATGCGACGCAGCACCGGGGGTCGGGCCGCGGCTTCCGGCGTCAGGACATCGCCATCAATGAAGCGTGTTACCAGCACCTCTTCAGACGCGAGAAAATGAACTACTGGCGCTCCGACACCAAGTGAAGCAGCAATCGCCGTAGAGACGCTCTCACGCTCGCGGTCGATGCCAAGCAGGTGCGTCCCTTTGCCACCGATGCGCAGCACAAACGTTTCACCGCCGGTATCCACGCGATAATTCTGGTTCGTGATGCCGCCCGGCAGCGGAGTTACCTGGATATCTGAAGCATTCCAGCCCGGCACCTGGCTTATAATGCGCTTAAGGCGTGAATCCATACAGTCCTTTCCTGGAAAGGCGAATCAAACCTGGTAAATTTTGACAACCCAAATCCGGTTTTTGTTACGATATCATGAGATTACACGCTGCATGAGGTTGCGTCAAGCGGCTGGATTGTCCATAATTTCTCCATATGATATAGCTGGAACCGTACTTCCCATGGCTCAAGGAGTCTTATGACGAATATCAGTTCAATTGTGCGCTTACTGGAACTGCTCTTGCTCATCGCCTTAATTGTGATACTGGTGACGAGAAGATTGCGCATTCCTTATACGCTCGGGCTTGTAGTCGTGGGACTGGCTGCCAGTCTCTCTGGTTTTTTCCCAGGTGTTCACCTGATGCCAGACCTGGTACTGTTCGTTTTCCTTCCTGCGCTCCTTTTCGAGGGTTCCTGGTCGATAGAAACAAAACACCTGCGCCAGAACTGGTTCCATATCTTCTTACTGGTAGGTCCTGGACTGCTGATTTCTGTAATCTTGATAGCGCTACCGCTGCACTTTTTCGGTGGCATCAATTGGTTAACGGCCCTTTTGCTGGGCGCCATTCTTTCGCCGACCGATCCCGTTGCTGTATTGGGATTGCTGCGCCAGTCGAAAGTTGACGCGAACCTCTCGTCGATCATCGAGGGAGAGAGCCTTTTGAACGATGGAGTTGCCGGGGCGCTCTACTCGATCTTTCTCGCGCTCATCCTGCTTTCAATGCAAGGTCAGTCGCTGGCAGGCTTCCAGCCCTGGCTCAACAGCTTCTTGCTGTTCCTGCTCGAAGCCGGTGGTGGCACGCTTATCGGCCTGGCCGGTGGATTTATCGTGAGCCGGCTGGTGAGGTTGATCGATGAACCGCTGATAGAGACGACAATTACCATTGTGACTGCCTATGGAATCTACCTGCTGGCCGATACGCTGCATACTTCAGGTATCCTGGCAGTTATTTTTGCCGCTCTATTGTTGGGCAGTTATGGGCGGCGTACCGGCATGGCGGAGCGCACGATAGAGGCGGTCGATAATTTCTGGAGCGTGATCGCTTTTATTGCGAATGCGCTGGTCTTCCTGCTGGTAGGCGCCGAACTCAATCCCACAAGGTTTCTTTCAAGTACATCATTGCTGCCATTGCTCGTCACGGCGGGTATAACGGTTGTGGCAGTCTTGCTATCGCGCCTGATCGTCGTCTTGATGCTGCCATCGGTAACACAACCGCTCATTCCTGAGACCTTGTGGAGCTTTCTGCCCACCTCGTGGCGCGTCGTCATCTTCTGGAGCGGCCTGCGGGGCGCTCTATCGCTGGCCCTGGTGCTGGCATTGCCCTTAAATATACCCTCATACGATATCCTGGTAACCTCGACGTATGCCGTCGTGTTATTCACCTTGCTGGTGCAGGGTTTCACCTTGCGCTTCGTTTTGAAAGGGCTGCCTTCGGTGTCGAAATAATGATTGATTAGATGAAGCCGCGGATGTAGTGGAGTTTCCTACATCCTGTCAACAGGCTCATTCAGGCTTTCAGGCTTAAAAAAAGATCATCCTATCCTGGTTGTGATATACTTGGCACTAACTGTGGATGACTTGCGCAAGCTGCTTTGATCTGGAGGATAAAGTCATCTCAATTTTCCATGATGTATTGCCACCCGGCGCAGGTGCGAACAATTCTCATAAACAAAGTTGCCGCGATACTCATACCTACCACGGAAGGATATTTCAAAAACATGACGACAGACTCAGCATCTTCCAACGCACGAGCCTATAGCAATCGCATCGGGCTGACGGCCGATTCTCCGAATTTTCCGGCAGATTGGAATTCGGTGATGGAAAAGGTGCGTATTGCCGATGAACTGGGCTACGATTCGATCTGGCTCGGCGAGTCCTGGGGCTACGAACTCTTTACCTCGATGGCCGACCTGGTGCGTGTTACGAAACGCATCAAAATCGGGGCCGGTATCGCCAATATTTACTCACGCACGCCCGCGCTGATCGCCAGCACGATTGCCACACTGGACGAGCGTTCCGGCGGTCGCATGATCCTTGGACTCGGCCCATCGGGAGCCAATGTGATCGAACACTGGCATGGCGTGCCATTCCAGAAGCCGGTGCAACGCACGCGCGAATATGTGGAGATCATTCGCATGATCCTGCGCGGCGAAAAACTGGTCTACCATGGCGAAATCTTCAATCTTGAGCGCGGTTTCAAGCTGCGTTTCACGCCTCCGCGCACGAACATTCCTATTTATATCGCGGCCATGGGGCCGAAAAATGTGGTGCAGTCGGGCGAGATTGCCGATGGCGTCCTGCCCGTCTACTGGCCCGCGAGCAAATGGGGCGCCTTGCGCGCCCAGCTTGACGAGGGAGCGCGTATCGCGGGCCGGCCACCGCACAGCGCCGCCATTGCCCCATATATCACTACTGTGATCATGAGCGAGCAAGCTGATGAAAATGAGCGCGCGACGGCTCGTACTATCGTTGCCTCACCTCTGGCCTACTATATCGGCAGGATGGGCGTCTATTACGCGCAAATGCTGGCGCGCAACGGTTTTGGAGCCGAGGTCGAAACCGTTCAAAAGGCCTGGGAGCAGGGCATGAAAAGCGCCATAGCTGCCGTTCCTGACAACCTGCTGGACGCCACCTCTATTGTTGGCACCCCGCGGGAGATTGTCACCAAACTGGATGTATGGGTGGCAGCAGGCGTGGATGAGCCAATTTTGAGTATGCCCGCTGGCACACCGGATGAGGCGGGAGAGAAATTGGCGGGGCTAATGCAGGCGCTGAAGGGGTAGGGGCCGATTTATCGGCCTCGCTTCCCACGCGCTTCAAACTCGTCCGCGTGCTTCAAACGTTTGCCTACTGATGGATGGTCGTGGAACAGGAATTCGATGATAGGCGATGGCTCGACGTCGGACAGGTTCTGGTTGGCCAGGCGCTTCATTGCTCCCTTGAATGCCTCTACCATACCGGTCGATTGCAGCGCATACTCGTCGGCCTGGTACTCAATTAAGCGGCTAATAGCGTTTCCTAGCGGCATAATGATCAGGCCATACGCGCCGAGCAGCGCCAGCAGCAGCGGTATCGTGGAAGCATCGGCCAGCGCGGGATAGTAATGCCGGGTATCGACCGCCCAGTGCAATATCAGATTCACGATGTACAGGCCGCCCAATGTCAATATCGATTGGCTGATAATGAGCTTCCAGATATCGCGATGCACGTGATGACCTAATTCGTGCGCCAGCACAACCTCGATCTCGTCCGGCGTATAGCGGTCCAGCATTGTATCGCCGATCACGATACGGCGCGTGTTGCCTAATCCCATCAAGGCGGCATTTGCGGCCGTCGTCTTGCTGCTCATATGCATGGTGAAGACGCCGCGCACGCGTGTATGGGCGCGTTCGGCCAGCGCCAGCAAGCGCTTCGACAGGTCGCCTTCAGGCAAGGGAGTAAATTTGTAGAACAGGGGCAAAATCAGTACCGGCGCGAGATTTGCCATAATCACTGTGAAGAACAGCATCACGATAGCGACCCATAACCACCAGCTAGCAGGCTGGAAAGCCAGCAGCACGTAGACCAGCTCGATTGCCAGCCCTTCCAGTACTAAGCCGAGCAGCAATCCCTTGAGCAAATCGCCCAGCCAGCCGCTCAACTTCATCGTTGAAAGCCCGTAACGGTGTGGCAAAACGAAGCCATTGTAATATGCCAGGGGAGCAGTAAGTATCTCGTAGCCCAGCATCAGGATCAGGAAGTAGGCCAGCACCTGCCAGGGGAACCAGCCCGCAACCGGCTGCCATCCTAAAGGCTGCAACAGGTCGCGCAGCCAGCTATTCAGGTTGGTGGCAAGTAAAATGATAACTCCTGCCGCACCTATCGCCATATTCACAAGCGAGAGACGGCGTCGTATCCGCGCGTATTCTTTGGCTTTTTGTTGCCGTCCCGCGTCGATTTCGATGTGTTGTTCTATTTGAATGTCCATGATTGTATTTTCCCGGTATGAAATGTGAAGAGCATGATTTGTTTGCATTTTACCACAACCGGGCCGCTGAAAAGGAATCTCTAACTCATTTCATGATGCATCATCTCATGCCCTGGTCGATTCATCATGCGCAGCATCGGTACGCCGCCGCTGCGAATAAAGCGGATGATCAGCACAGCTGCCAGGATAAGAAAGAAGATGTTCAAGAACGTTGTGTAGTTCCATTGTATCCCTTCGGTGATCGCGACAATATTGCGGTTCTGTGGTACGATGCCCAATGCTCCAAAAAGGAACTCCACAACATATCCGGCAGCGGCCATCGTCACATAGAACGTGACCAGAATATAGGCCATCACCTTCCAGCCGTAATATTTGCGATAAATGTCCAGGATGGGTAGGATGATCAAGTCCGCGAAGATGAAGCTTACCACGCCACCAAAACTAATGCCGCCGCGCCACAAAACGGCCGCCAGCGGCACGTTGCCGACGGAACAGACGAAGCTGATGATGGCGACGAGCGGCCCAACCAGCGGGCCTTCAATTTTCGCGATGGTTGGATCGTTGGAGAAGAAAAACGCGCGCCAGAAAGAATCCGGCACCCAGGCGGCTAAAGCACCGGCAATCAGCAGCCCAATCACAATATCCACCCACACAGAGGCCCAATCCATGACGAAATAGCTGCTCACGGCGGTAAAGCCCTTGCCGCTGAACAACTTTGAGAAAAAAGAGCCGCCGGACACGCTCATATCCATTGTCGCATGTCCCTCCATCCTACCCACCAGATTTTTCTCCGCTTGCGCCTTTGCTGCCTGCACAAGCTGTGGTCTTAGGGTCAAACGGAAGATGATCGAGATAAGAATCACCATGAGGATGCCGCCGATAAATTCCGCCAGCGCGAATTGCCAGCCCATTAATACGATTAAAATGATGCCAAGCTCAATAACAAGGTTGGTAGAGGCAAGTTCGAATGCCATCGACGCGGTGAAACTCGCCCCCTTTTGAAAGATGGAACGCGCCAGGGCGACGGCGGCATAGGAGCAGGAGCTTGAGGCAATGCCAAACAACGTGGCAAAGGTAAGGCACTTCGGCCCGTCGCAGCCAAGCGTCTTAGCCATTGCCTGGTGCGAAACAAGCGCCTGGATAATACCTGAGAGGGTAAAGCCAAGAATTAAAGGCCATAAGATTTCCCAGAACATGCTGAATGACATAAATAGGGCCTGGATGATGCCGTTGAGTATCTGCATAGAGGCTCCATTTCATTATTGACTCGCGAATTTGTTTTTGCTCAACATTATGATCTTCGTAAGACCCATACCCCCCTGGTAGGGGTATATGTTTAGATTGTAGGAGATATTGTCAAGAGGTTACTTACTTCTCATCTATCCGGCATTTCAGGGTACTATCGAATGAACGATATGGCTGGCATCTCAGACTCCTATTGTATAATGTCGTTATTGCTTTTGCAGCATAAGATGAGCCTGAAATATAAAGAAGGAGATTAAAGCATGAGCGAACAGATTGGTTTTATCGGATTAGGGAACATGGGTCAGCCCATGGCCCGCAACCTCTTGAAGGCCGGTTTTGAGCTGCGTGTCTATAACCGCAACCCGGCTAAAGCGGAGCCCCTGGTTGCGCAAGGAGCGCGGCAGGTTTCCCGGCCAGGTGAAGTCGTGGAGCCGGGTGGGATTGTGATTACAATGGTCGCCAATGATGCTGCTTTAGAGCAGGTTGTGCTGGGGGAGAGCGGATTGTTAGAACGACTGGGTTCAAATGGCATCCATCTCTCAATGAGTACCATATCGCCTGCTACAGCGCGAAAACTCGCGGAGCTGCATGCTAAGCACGGAAGTATATATGTCGCGGCGCCAGTTTTTGGCAGGCCGGAAGCGGCAGCGGCCCAGCAATTGTGGATCAACATCTCCGGCCCGCAAGCAGCGAAGGAACGAGCACAGCCCGTGCTGAAGGCGCTTGGGCAGGGCATCTTTGACTTTGGTGAAGACCCCGGGGCCGCCAACGTGGTGAAGCTGGCCGGCAATTTCCTGGTTGCCGCTGCTATGGAAGCAATGGCCGAAGCCCTGACGCTTGCCGAAAAGAATGGTATCGACCGTTCTCAGGTAATCGAGATGTTTGGGCAGACCATTTTCAACAGCCCCATTTATCGCAATTATGGGAAAGCCATCGCGCAAAAGCGTTATACACCGGCCGGTTTCTACCTGTCGCTGGGCCTGAAGGATGTCAGCCTCGTTTTACAAACGGCCAACGAAGCGCGGATGCCGATGCCATTTGGGAGTCTCCTGCATGATCGCTTTATGTCCTCCATCGCTAAGGGGCGAGGCGAGATGGATTGGTCGGCCCTGGCGCTAGGGGTTTCGGAAGATGCCGGTTTATCGTAGCTACCTTCCAGCATTCCCAGGCGGTCTTACACATGTAGGTTTTTAGCAAGCGGTCCAGATCAGTAGGGGTGGGACCCAGCTCGGAAGAGCTCAAAGCGAGTCCCAGCATTCCCAGGGCGGAGCAAGCGCCCCCTCCCCTACTGGTATCCGCACCATTTCGAAAGACCTGCACATGTCAAATTCCTGCCGTTATCCTATGCCCTTACAGCACGTGCGTCTCAAACAGCCGCCACTCGGGATCAAAATCGAAAGCAGCAAGCGCTCGCTCGCCTGCGGGGCCGCGGCGCAGCATGACGCGGGAATTTTTGCCATCCACCAGAATCCAGCAGTTGTGATCGACATCGTAGCGGCAATCTTGCAGCCAGGTGGTGCCGGAATTGATCTCCTGGATAACTCTTCCGCCATCTTTGTCGATGTTGACCAGCAGCGCACGGCCCCGCACCGTATCCGCGACGGTAAAGTGATTCTCGTCCAGCACGCGCACGGCATGAGGATGGTCCAGACCCTCCAATATGGTCTGCCACTCGCCGGTTTCGCGGTCGATGGCAATCACCATCCCCTGGTGGAAAAGCGAGGCCAGGAAGCGGCCGTCGGGCAGTTCCGCGGCTGAATTGATGTGCGTGGTCTGGCTCAACGTCCCATACTGGATAGCGCGATGGTCGGCGCTTTTATCGATCTTGCGGCGGCGACCACCGGGTGTGAACTCGAAGCCGTGGTCGGTCGCCCACCAGCTCCACAGCGTCTCGCCATCGCGGTTGAATTCAAGCAGCAGGTCCAGGCCGGTGCTGGCAACCAGGTAGCCACGGCGCGTGCGCGATATCGAGTGCAGCGCGTTGAACTGCGGCAAACTGACTACATTCTGGCGCAGGCCAAGGTTGGAGTCAACTTCATGCACGCTGCCAAAAGCGGTGACGAAAACACCCCTGTCCGAATCAACCATACCCGCCGCCAGCTTCAGATCAACCGTTTTTTGCGTGCAGCCCATGTCCTCGATCAGGCACAATAGCCCGCCAGGGTCTTCTTCCGGCTTCTGATAACTGCCTAAAACGGTGAGCGGGCACGAAGTATTCGAGCTTGTTTCGGTCCAATGCTTTTTGAGGACCGAATGTTTCGTTGAAATACAACTGAGTAGCAACCTCATCTGTTATCCCTTGAAACCTTTCTTCCAACAGGTGTCTTTTACACCGTTACTTTGCCAGTATCCGCGCGCATCGCCTCGTACCAGGCGAGAGCTTCATGCAATGAGACGACCGCGCCGATGACCACGACTGCCGGGGAAGTGATACCGGCTCTGATGGCGCGGTCGGCAATTGTTTCCAGCGTCCCCGTCACCACGCGCTGCTCAGGCACAGTGCCTTCCTGGATAACTGCCGCGGGGGTATCGGGATGGAGACCGCCGTTTCGCAGGCGTTCGACGATATGTGCTAGCGTGGCGACCCCCATCAGGATGACCAGTGTGCCATCCAGCTTTGCCAGCGCTTCCCAATCCACGCGCGAGAAGGTATGCGCGGCATCTTCGTGCCCGGTCACAATCGTTACCGAGGACGCGAGGTGGCGATGCGTGACCGGTATGCCCGCGTAGGCGGGTACAGCAATGGCCGAACTGACACCGGGCACAACCTCAAACGGGATACCGGCCTGCGCCAACGCCAGCGCCTCTTCACCGCCGCGCCCGAAGACGAACGGGTCGCCACCTTTCAATCGCACCACTATCTGACCCTGCTGCGCATACTGAATAAGTAGCGCATTTATCTGCTCCTGTTTCATACAGTGGTGGCCGGCCCTCTTGCCGACGTAGACGCGCTCCGCCCGCGGATGCGCCTCTTCAAGTAGTTGCGGGCTGGCCAGGCTATCATAAATCACCACATCGGCCACACGCAGGCAGCGCAACCCCTTGACGGTGATCAGATCAGGATCAGCGGGTCCCGCGCCGACGAGGTAGACTTTGCCGGGCTTGCGGGCCGATAAATCGGCCCCCGTCGCTGTATTAATTTGGATAAGTTCATCACTGGTGGACTCGATCAACCGTTCCTTACGCATATGCTCGCTCCTCTTCAAGCCCTGCCGCCAATGTCTTCGCCGGAACCTCAATGCCATATTGTTGCAAAAGAGACGAAGTGATAGCCGTCGCCTGCGCAACATCTCCTTCAACGAGTTCCTTCAACACCTCTGAAGTGTGGTAGTCATTGAAGAATTCATCGCGCTGCTCATACGAGACGCCATGCTGCCGCAAGTATGCGCGAGCCAGGGCCGCTAATTGCAGGTAGGTGCCATAGGCGGGTGGAAAGATTTCTTCCAGGTCGTGGCGAATGCGCTTAGCAAGGCTGGGGTTGGTGCCCTCAGTTGAGACGGCGATTGTCAGCGGTTCGCGGCGCAGGATCGAGGGCAGGATGAACGAGCAATAGGCAGGAACGTCTACGATATTGACCAGTTGCCCGCGTTCCTGCGTCTCATTCCAGATGTCCTGGATGAGCTGCGGATCGTTGGTCGCCGCAACGACGACCAAGGCCCCGGCCAGGTCGCCCGGCTCGTAGGCTTTATAGCGCAACGTAACACGCTTATGTTCGGCCTGCTTCAACAATTCCTCGCAGAATTGAGGAGCTATTACGCGTACTTCAGCGCCACTGGCGCTAAGCCCGGCGGCTTTTTCGGCGGCCACCCGGTCGCCACCAATGACAATGGCCAAACGGCCACGAACATCGAGCATTACAGGATAGTAGTTCGGCATTTATATTTACTCCTGGCGTGGGGCCGATAAATCGGCGATGCCCGCGATAAATCGGGGCCTACAGCACCGTAGGGGCCGATTTATCGTGCCCACCGCCGATTGATCGGCCCACCATCGATTCATCGTGCCCATCGCCGATTGATCGTGCCCACGGCATCACCATAAATTTTTCAGTCACCTGCAATCGGCTGCGCCAACGCCCTGGCCGGTACGTGTTCTTTGACGTGGTCATTGTGGGAATGTCCATTGCTGGCCGGAAGTTGCTCGCCTATCTTTGCCCGCAGGTAATCGATGCCGACGCGGTAGCAAAAATCGCCGAAAGCTTCACCCGGCAGGCGTTCATCGCGCCATAAAACCAGGAGAGGACGAATGGTTGGCGCTAAATCGTGCGTGCGTACTGAGGGCGCGTACAGGATGTTCAGGCGCGTGTTGAGCAGGTCGCCGCCGATGTACACGTTGTAGACATCCTTGGTGCGACCCACAAAGCCGATATCGCCCATAAAGGGGCGCGCGCAGCCGTTCGGGCAGCCCGTCATGCGCATACTCAGGGGCTCACCGGCCAGCCCCAACGCCTGCAAGTCCGCCTCAATTTCCCGTACCACCGCCGGCAATGCGCGCTCGGCCTCGGCCAGCGCCAATCCGCAGGTCGGCAATGCCGGGCAGGCCAGCGCCAGGCGGCGCGTGCCCACTTCAGCCGGGTTCATCGCTATGCCATATTCAGCGAGCAATGACGTGATGGGAACGCGTTGGGCCTCGGATATATCAGTCAACAGTATGTTCTGTTGAGCAGTCAGGTGAACGCCGGGACGAAATTCGGAGATAACATGGCGCAGGCCGGTGCGCAGTTGCATGGTTTCATCATCTTGAATGCGACCATTCTCAACATACAGGCCCAGGAACCAGCGTCCATCGCCCTGTTCGTGCCAGCCAAGATGATCCTCTATATCATGCCAGCTTAGCTCGCGTGGGTCCTGTACCTTGCGGCCCAGCCTGCCTTCAAGTTCCTCGCGGAACCAGGCGATGCCGCGCTCCTCAACCACATATTTCATACGCGCGTGCTTGCGGTTCTGCCGGTCACCATAATCGCGCTGGATGGTCACAATCGTCTCCGCCACTTCCAGCACTTCATCGACGGTGGCAAAGCAGAGAGGTGTAGCGAGCCGCGGATAGGTCTCGGTTTTGCCGTGCGTCATACCCATGCCGCCGCCGACCAGGACGGTGAAGCCAATTAATTGATCCTGTTCGATACAGGCGACAAGACCAATATCCTGGGTATAGACATCGATACAGTTATCGCCGGGAAAGGCAACGCCGATCTTGAATTTGCGCGGTAAATAGGTGGGGCCATAAATTGGCTCGACTACTTCATCCGCGGGTTGCTCTACCGTCTTTACCTGCTCGCCATCGACCCAGATTTCATGATAAGCACGACTGTGGGGAGCCAGGTGCATGGCAATGCGATGAGCCATCTCTGCTACTTGTTTATGGGCGCCATCATGAATAGGAGCGGGACAGGCCATGACGTTGCGGTTCACATCGCCACAGGCGGACATGGTGGATAGTAACGCCTCATTAATCGCGTGGATGGTGGCATGCACGTCTCTTTTCAGGACGCCATGCAACTGGAAGCTCTGGCGCGTGGTGATGCGCAGCGTACCGTTGCCATAGCGTCCGGCAAGTTCGTCTTCTACCAGGTACTGTTCAGCCGTCAGCACGCCACCGGGAATACGCGAGCGTACCATGAGCTGGTAGGCTTTATCCTCGCCGGGCTTGCGCGCGTGGCGGAAGTCGCGGTCTTCTTGCTGGTAAATGCCGTGGAACTTGATGAGCTGCACCTGGGCCTCGGTGAAACGCGGGCTATCCTGGGCAAGTTCTTCAGCTATCTGCCCCCGCAGATAGTTGCTCTCGCGCTTGATATGCTCAACTTTGCTTCCCTCGCCAGGACCCAGTTCGAGCAAATTCTTTGGCTTCTCTTCTTGATCAGACATTCCCGTTCCTCTCCTTGAAATGAAAGAACAGCGTCACTGCCTTCTCAGCTAATGTAGGGGAAAATGACAAAAAATACCCAGGCAAAGGATGAAAACCAGGCTTCGTTGCCTTCCCCCTATGGCATAGCCTGTTGCATCACTCCTCTTAGTAGTAAAGCACCAGGGATGTAAGAACAATGCATCACCACGCGCATGGCCAGGGCAACATGTTGACGCAGTTATGTTAAGGCATATTGTTGATGATGTTGATCAACAATATTAACTATATCCTTTACTACTATACAGTCAAAGGCAGGGAATGTCAAGTCTTTAGATGGGGTTTTGTTTCTGGCAGAAGAGAAGAAGCCCTCACCGGTTGGTGAGGGCTTCTTCCGAATACAGGTGGTTTGATTAAGCCTTCTTAAAGGTGCAGGACACTTTACCGAATTGGAGTGTATCGCCATCTTTGATAGGAGTGGGCTTATCGGGTTCCAGGCGCTTGCCGTTGACGCGCGTAGAGTTGGTGCTATTCAAGTCGGTGAGCGTGTAGGTGCTGCCGATATGCTCAAGCGTGGCGTGAATGCGCGAGACGGTATCAGACCCTTGCATAGTACTCAGGTCTACCTCTGGATCGAGGCCGCCGATATCGTGGTCGGCGCGTCCCACCATGGCGCGTTCGCCGGAAAGTCTTATCTCTTTCCCGTCGCTAAAGGTCAGGACACCCCATACGGCATTGGGATCGAATGCTGATTGGTTAGCCGGTTTTGGCACAATAGGTTTGCGAGCCGGTATGGTCTGCGATGACGGCGAGACATCCGTCTGTATTGTGGTCGGAGCCGGTTGCACCGGTTGTGGTTGCACCGGAGGCGTATAGACCGGAACAGAGGGCTTTCTGGGCGGCTGCGGCGCGGGCGGTATCTCCGGTTTAGCTGATCCCGGTATCATCGTAATCGTTGGCTTCGGCATTACCGGTGGCTCCTGCGGCGTAGGTGGCACGTATGGCTGCGGTTGTGCCGGTGGCTGCGGCGCTGGCTTAGGCGGTTGCGCCGGAGGGGTATAAACGGGCACAGGCGGTTTCTGCTGAGTTGGTGGCTGTTGCTGAGCTGGCGGAGTATATGCCGGAATGGTTGGCGCCGGCGCAGGGGTCGAAGGCAAAATGGTCGCCTGTGAAGGCGAACTCGCCTGGAACGTCGAGGCGCCGCACTTCGGGCAGAAAGCCAGTCCGGGCTTGATCTCCGCCTTACAATTTGGACACAGCGTCTTTAGTGACTTCCCACACCCGCTACAGAATGTATCTCCTTCCTCATAAGGGGTGTTGCAGCTGGGGCAGCGCAGCTTAGCAGATGTGGCAGGCAAGGCATTGACCACGTTGGAGGCGGGTGGAACATACTGCGGCACCTGGGGAGGTGGCAGGTACTGTGGTGGAGGTGGCGCCCACTGCTGCTGAAGCATGGGCATGATTTGCACCGGGACAGGTCCTAAGCGTACATTTGGGTACTGTTGATGTATCAGGCTGTCCACGGCGTTGAGTACCTGGTTGCCCAGGCTGGCCTGGCGAATGGCGCCCGCGCCCGCGGTAATCATCAGCGGCCACAGGACGGGGGCAGCGACCAGGCCAACCGCGCCCACGGCGGCTTTATCTATCCATTTTTGCTGCCCGATCATCGCCACGACGCCGCCCGAAGTGCGCTGGAGAATTACGCTCAAAGCTGCCTGAAGACCGATCAGGGCCTCCAGGTCGCCGCCTTTCTTCAACTGTACCATTACCTGGTTTCCACCGCCGATCTGCTGCACCTGGTAGCCCTGGATGCGGTACATATTTTCAAGATCATTGGCGAGCCGTTCAATATCTATTTCTTCGCTATTGTAAAACCTGGCATCCATTCTTCTCTCTCCTTCAGACTTGTTTTGCTTGCTTTATGATACATTTTTCAAGCCGCTTATATGATTGCCGCGAGCATCTGGTAACGTACACAGCAAACCGTCACAGCATTAACAATTCTTCGCCTTCATTTACGATTGTCGACGCTTAAGGTTGGAGGAATATTTGTCCCACGTGAAGAGTATATCATGTGATCGATGCCGCTGCTTAAAGATACACTGTCCGTTCGCGTTTAAAATCGTAGAGCGCAACTATCTTGCGTTGCGCTCTATGACAGAGGGCGATTGCCTCGCGTCGAGCGTCATCCAGGCACGTATAAATGCAGGTAATATCGAGGTAGCAATAGTTTGTTTGTGGGTTGATCCAGGTGCCGAGCCAACAATTTTTCTCCTTGAAAAAGTCGGCGTTCTTATGAATGAATGCCGTCACTTCTCCGGCAAGATTCGCATCCGGTGGCAAGATCACCGTCCGATCAGGATATTTCGGTAGTCCCCACGCTTCGACAAACGAGAGGAATTGATACGTATCCGGGCTGGAGGTCGTTCCACCGTGTTCCAGCGTGGCAATACAGACCTCCAGCACATAGCGTTCAAAGTAATAGTGTTCCAGGAACTGGTGAGATTCCTCGCGCCACTCCAGAGCGGAGCAAGAGTCGCCCCTACTATACTGGCTCGATTTCAACATATTCAACCTACCTGTACAGTTACGAAGTGATAGCCGGTTCCACCGCCGGGTACGGTGCCTGTTTTCTTGCTCGTTTGAACCGCTCCGGTGCCGTCGGTCGAACGCGCAACGAGCTTGTAGCGGCCTGGAAGCAGCGGCGTCCACTCCCAGGTCCATAGCACCCACGTGTCCTGGGAAAGCGGCGGGTCAAGCTTCGCTGAATTCCATGATGTACCACCATCGACACTGACCTCTACCTTTGAGATGCCCCGATTCCCCGCGAAGGCGATGCCGCCGATTTGAATACGGGAACTGAATGGGATATGGCCAAAGGGACGGTCAATGCGCGTGATGGTGTGCAATGGCCCATTGTACCATCCCTGATCTGAGTAGAGGCCGCCCACGAAATGATCGGTTAATTCGACACGTGTGAGCCACTTCGGATTTTCCTCGCCATAGCGGCCAGGGATCAAGACACGCAGCGGATAGCCATGGCGCATTGGCAGCTCCACGCCGTTCATACGCCAGGCCAGAATCGGATCGACGGCGAGTACTTCGTCGAGTGGCAGGCTCACGGTATAGCCATCGACGCCATAAAAGGCGATATAACGGGCGCCAGGTTGCGCGCCGCCATGTTTTTCCAGCAATGTTTGCAGCCTTATACCCTGCCAGATAGCGGTGCTGATGAGATGCCCGCCGACACCGCTCGCGATACATTCAAGCGTGATGGCCCGCGAGACGGAGGGCAGGCTCTGGATTTCCTCGTATGTGTATGTTCCAGCCTGCCCGACAAGCCCTCCTACTTCCAACCGCCAGATAGTGATATCAACTGTGGGGTCGATGGCATTCTGGGTGACAACGTAGTGCTCATTGCTAGGAGTAATGGGAGCGGTGAAACCATTTATAGGAAATGTTTCCGAACCATCATAGGCAGCATAATTATTCAGATATGCCTTCACTATTGCCCCCGCGCCTGCTGCCGCACCAATACCCAGGGCTGCTACGCCTGCACGGGCAAGAAATTGCCGCCGCCCGCGTGATATCGCTGTATTATTGTCAAACTGTTGTTCAGGCAACAGAATGTAACAGATGAGACAAAGGGCAAGGCTATAGATGCTGAAATCGGCCAGCAGGCCAATCGCCGTAACCACCCTGGCCCATTCTAAAGGTAAACCAATAAAGCTTTGTGCAATCTCGCCCCAGAATAGAATGATACCAACTGCAGTCATCGCAAGCGCCAGAAACGCAGCTGCCAGCCATGCACGCCGCGAGGGTCGGTTATTTGACGCCGGTACTCTCGCATGTACAAATGCGGCGTAGGGCAGTCCAAACGCTGTTCCGAGAGCGATCATACCCAGCAAGGTCAGACCGAGCGGGATGGTTTTAGAATGTGGGCTGAATTCCAGCAGAAGATTGACGAATTGGTAAACGGTCAGTTGCTTAAGGACGTGATCGCCTAAAAGCTCTACAGGCGTTGGCACGCCGGCAGCTAGACGTAATATGCCCATCAATATTACAGCCAGCAAAGATGCTATCAAACCGGCCGCTAATGCTGCAAGACTCGAAGCCAGCAAGTATTTTATACTATGTGGCCTGTCCAGGGGCTGTTTTTCATCAATGCCCTTTTTGTGTTGAATGGTTCGCACGTTGTAGTCCTTTCATTATCAGCCACCAGCGCCTGTCTAGATTCGCAACCGCGATCATGGCGGCAACAGCCAGCCCTATCACTACCGGCCAGTAGACGAATTTATAATAAGGAGTCCAATCGGGCACCGGGTGAGGGCGTCCAGGTATGCCCTTAAAAAAGTAGCCATAGATGGAACTGAGCGTAAAAAACCAAACTACGATAATTGCCAACCTTCTACCCACCAGCATTTTATGCTTCCAGAGCGGGCCGATCAGCACCGGCACCCAGAGCAGGAGCGTGGTGGCGTACCAGGAAAATACATGGGACGAAATCGAGAGAATAATCCCGAACAGTAGGAAAGTAGCGGCTTCCATGCTGATACGATCAGATAAACGCAATACAAAAACGAGCAGCGATACAGCATCTACGAGCAGAATACCGGTAATATGTTCGAGAGAAATGATGGATGCAAGAGGCAGGTGGTAGCGCGCGCCCCACCAGCTCACAAATTGTTGTACGATGCCGGCATTTTCTCCCTGCTGGTTGGCATAGGTGGCAAAATAGCCCATCACCTGTCCATGACCCAGGATAAAATAGGGCAGGTAGCCGAGTACAATCGTGACACAACAGGTAATGAAGATGGGGGAATGGTAGCGCATGAGGCCGCGAATGATTTGCCAGAATATTTGCCGGGGATGATTCGGGGCCGGTTTATCGGCCTTTTGCCGCGTCGTTTCATCAAAGCCCCCGCGGATTACCGATAGGGATGGTGCGAGGGCGACGAGTAACAGAATGGGATAAATTTTGGTGAGCGTTGCCACGCCGATCAGGAAACCGGTCAGCAGCCGCCCGCGCAAGCTGGTATTGGTCGCGGCGAGTACAGCCAGAATGGTGAACGTCAGGGTAATCACATCAACATGCCCCTCGACGGCAAATTCGATGATCGGCAACGGGCACCAGGCATAGAGTAGCACGCGGCGCTGATCTAGCCCCTTGCGACCGAGCAAGATAACTAGCGCGATACAGGTGACCATATCAAACACAAGAAAAATGCCCTTGAGGAAGAATAAGTTCGGTCCCCTCAGCAGGTAACTCAGCAGGAAGATTGCTTGTGCGCCGGGTGGATAAATGGTGGGCGAGGTGCGAAAACGGCTGTTGGCGAAGAGTATGGAGTTGTGCAACGGCGCCAGGACTTTCGCAACGGGAGCATAGACATAGGGACTGTAGCCGTGCAGCGTTACCAGCGCATCCCACAGATAACGCCAGGAGTCATGAGATAGCCCCGGTGGTAAGCGCAGTAGCATAGCGCGAAATACAAGCGCAGCTACAAGGATAGTGCCGATTTCGACCCGGTGCCAGCGTCCCGTCACTGGCCTGGTTAGCAGCACGAAAATGCACGCTGCTAAATATGGAACATAGCTGAGTATTTCGACATGCAGAAATGGTAAGACATCATAATCATTGGACGGTGCCGCACCAATCAGCAAAATATAGATGATGACCGAGAGTAAAAATAACGCACAGAATACCAGCAGGCGCCACCAGGGATAAACAAGCATCACAGCCCTGGCCTTTATCTGTACGCCTCTCTGCTCGTACAATATTCGCATGAATCAACCTGAGCCTTTCCAGTCTTTCATACCTTCTGCACGAAGATGGACAGTACATATTTACAAAGCTGGACAGTGCTTCGCCGGGCGGTGAAATGTCCAGCTTTGTAAATATCCCTCCCTTTTCCCCGTGATAGGGAACATAGACATGGGCAAACAAGTATATCCTCTTGTTGGTCTTAGAGTTAGAAGGAGAAAAGAGCGTGTATGATGACCGATAAGATTGCTATTGTCATACCGGCGCTGAATGAAGAAGATGCCCTGCTCCAATTGCTGGCAGAGTTCCCCAGGGATTTCGCCTCGTGGGTGATCGTAGTGGACAATGGCAGCACAGACGCGACCGCCGCCGTAGCGCGAAGCGCGGGGGCGATTGTTGCCTGCGAACCGGTACGTGGCTATGGGAGAGCATGCTTGAAAGGCTTCAAGACGGCGTGCAGCCTGGGGGCTGAGATCGTTATTTTCATGGATGGGGATGGCAGCGACGACCCTGCTGATCTACCCAGGATGCTGGCACCGGTCAGTAATTTTCAGGCGGATTTTGTCATCGGCTCGCGCACCGGCAAATACTCTGAACGAGGCGCGGTGCCTCTCCAGGCTCGAATAGGCAACTGGCTGGTGAGCCGCATGATCCAGATATTGTACGGCGTGCGTCTTCACGATATCGGATCTTTTCGCGTATTGCGCTGCTCAATGCTCGCTGCTCTAGCTATGAGCGAGATGACCTTTGGCTGGCCTGTCGAAATGCTGGTCAAGGCTGCGCGTGCGCGTTATCGAATTGTAGAATTGCCCATTCACTACCGTCGCCGCAGTCATGGCCGCTCGAAAGTTGCCGGGACGATCACCGGCAGTATCAAGACGGGATATTTTATGCTAAGCACTACGCTGCGCTACGCAAGAATGAGAGATATCTATGCCTGATACCGCACTTGTAATCATGGCTCGTTATCCGCAGGTCAGTACAACAAAAACACGCTTAGCTCGCGCGATTGGTAATGAAGCAGCCATCCTGCTGTACAAGGCATTTCTTACCGACCTAGCTTATAAATTTGCGGGACACAATGCCGACCTCTACTGGGCATATACGCCATCCAGGGTAGATTACGCCGATTTTATGGCATCCCTGGCGCCATCGCTCGCGCAATACATGCATTATTTTGCCCAGCAGGGAGCCGATCTTGGTGAGCGCCTGTTAGATGCCTTTCAACACATGTACGAGTTGGGCTATAAACGCACCATCGTCATCGGTTCGGATTCGCCACATATTCAACAGGATATTCTTGCGGCAGCATGCCAGGAACTCAATGAAGCTGATGTTGTGCTGGGCCCGGCGGATGACGGCGGCTACTATTTGATTGCCATGTGCCAACCATATGATGTCTTTCGCGGCATCCTCATGAGTACGAGCAGGGTGGCGCGGATGACCATCGAGCTGGCACGGAGCCAGGGTCTGAAGGTCTCAACGCTGGAAACACTCTTTGATATTGATGAATTGCCAGACCTGGAGCGCCTGGAACAATTGCTGAGAGCCGATAGTTCGCCTGCTCCGGCAACCGCTGTCCTGTTATCAAAAGGTATTCACAAGGGATTAACGGGCGACCATAAGGATCTGACATGGGTAGGTTTTTGAGAAATAGGAGTTTGTATGACAACGACAACCGAAGTTAAGCTGCCGCGTTCGATCTATATTGAGCCGACCAGCCGCTGCAATGAGTTGTGCCAGCAATGCCCGCGTACATTGCTCTCGCGGGAAGATGATCGCGACCTGAGCTTCGACGATTTCCGCTCTATCGTCGATCAGTTCCCGGTTTTAGAGCGCGTTGTCTTGCACGGCCTTGGCGAACCGCTACTCAACAAAGATCTAGCGCGTATGATCAGTTATCTCAAAGCGCGCGGAACCTACGTGCTTTTCAACTCCAACGGCATTGCTCTAACTGCTAAACGCGGCCAGCAATTGATCGATGCCGGACTGGACGAGTATCGCCTCTCGATGGATGGCGCGACACGCGAAACCTATGCTCGTGTGCGTGGTGTAGATGCTTTCGATAAAATCTGGCGCAACATCCGCGCTTTCATTACTATGCAAAATGAACAAAATGCTGGCAAACCTGCGGTCTCGCTCTGGTTCACGGCCATGAAAGAGAACCTGCACGAACTACCGAGCTTGATCGACCTGGCGTACGAGAATGGTATACGCGAGGTCTACATGCAGCGTCTCGTCTACTTCGAGCACGGACTGGCCAGTTCCAGACAGGCCTTATTTCGTCGCGCCACGCGCGAAGAACTGGATTTGATTCGACACTGCGAGCAGGCATGCAAGGAACGGGGTATCGCTTTCAACGCCGCAGGCTCTGCCACACCGGTCGAGAGCCTCATACGGGATTTTGGGGATCGTCCCTGGTCTGGCTGCCGGCGTCCCTATACGCTGACCTACATTACGTCGAGCGGGAACGTCCTCTCATGCTGTTTCGCTCCATTCGGCCACAGAAGCGCCAGGGAGTACAAAGAGGAGCGCGTACTGGGCAACATTTTCCAGGAGCCAATCGAGGCCATCTGGCACGGCGAACGCTACCGGGCATTCCGCGAAGCTTTCGAGAGCGACCACCCGGCGAGACATTGCTCGCAGTGCGGGTTGAACTGGAGCTACTAGCTATTTTCCTCTTTCCATCCTCCAAAAAAGAATACCTACATGACCGAACTTGACAGAAAACGCTGTCACTTGTATAATGTTCTAGAACAAACTTTCGAATCGATAGCAGGATAGGAGCTAGAGATGAGCGAATATACCAACGGAAACGGACGTGAAGAGCAGCGCAGTCGCGCATTCAACCCGAACGAGCATGTCATTCAACTGAAGAGTAAAAACGGCAGTTCCGATTACCTGCCCGTGCAGTGGCGCTTAGTCTGGTTCCGCGAGCAATGCCCGGAAGGAACCATCGAAACTGAATTAGTACATCTCGACCTCGACCGCGAAACCGAGGAAGAGGGGTATGCCTGGAACAGCGAGACGCGCCGCAGTGAAAAAATCACGAAACGTGCAACTGGTATCGCTGTTTTCCGGGCTACGGTGAAAGATGGCAAGGGTGGGGTCGCAACCGGCACGAAATCCGAGAAAGCGGCTAGCTTCCCCGATTTCATCGAGAAGGCTGAAACCGGCGCGATTGGCCGTGCTCTCGCCGCGCTCGGTTATGGCACGCAGTTCGCGCCAGAGCTGAATGAGGAGCATCGTATCGTAGACGCCCCCGTAGAGCGGTCCTCGTATACACCGGCAACATATGAAAATAGCGGCTACGGCAATGGCAATGCGCGCAAGCCCCTGTCTTCGGTCAGACCAGCTGCGCTAAACGGCAACGGGGATACTGAAGAGAAAGCCACCAGCGCCAGCGCAACCGCTACGGAGCAGCAGCTGGCGAGTATCCGCAAATTATGCCAGCACCTGGGCAAGCCCGAACCCGAAGACCCGGAAAATATGAGCTATCTCAGCGCCAAAGAGTTGATTTCTCAGCTGAGCGCCGAGTACAGGCAGAGTCGGAAGGCTTCGTAGCGGTTTCAATGTTTCAATCCCCAAACGAGTTCAGGAAAGAGGCTGGCTCCTGCCGCTTCCCGCGTGGGAACAATATAGTAGGTGAACCATAAAAGGTCAAAGTATAAATGCATTAGGGAGTAAACGCAATGACTTTAGCAGAGCTTGACAGGGCTTGTGAATTATTGCAGAGAAAGGCTTGCCCTAAGAGATAAGATAGGCATAACAAAACTCAACTTATCTCAAGGAGAAGCCTCTCATGTATTGTATCGCACGTCGCTGTGTCCTTCCTTCTCTGACGACAGAGCA
>DASRBN010000026.1 GCA_035653615.1 Ktedonobacteraceae bacterium
GCGGTATAGTCAGAGACCTGCCCGTTGGGATCAGCATCGGTGAAGGTGGCGCTCAGGCTGGCCCTGTGATGACCCAGCGGGTTGGCCGCGAACTGCGTCAGGGTGAGGGCTGCATCGCCCACGGTAGCCGGACTGGTCGCCACCACCGGTGTTAATCGAGCCATTGGCAACAGTGATAGCATTGAGGGTGAAGTTGACACCCATGTCTACCAAAAACACTTGTAGTTGGCCACTGCCGTCGAGGGTAACGCTCTGGTTGCTGCCATCGATCGTCATGCGACCGGCGATGATGAGCGTGCGGCTCAGGAGAATATCACCACCGCAGGCGAAGGTGATGGTATCCCCATTGTTGTCTTTGTTGGCCTGACTGACATCGGCTTGCAACTGACTATCATCGCTACAATTTGTGACTGTAAGGGTACTAGCAGCATAGGCGTAAGCGGGCGCTGCCGCCCAGTTGGCCAGCAGGCCAAGCGTGGCGACCAGCCCCAGCAAGAGCAGCAGGCGTCCCAGAAATCTGCCGTGACCGTGGGTGAGTATCTTCATGCACAACATCCTTTCCTTGTGCTGTGTCCGGGTATGGACCTGTTCTTACCTTGCGCCTATCGTGCGGAGCAGAACCATTTCCTCTGCCTGCCAGAGGCGGGCCGGTCTTTCCCTACAAGGCGCTCTTGCTGTCGAGTATAGGCAAACTTCATCCAAAACACATGAGGAGATTTCCCTGTTTTTCGCTCGTGTGGTGAGGAATGCAGCGAGGATGAGGACAGGTGATCTAGGGAAAATTCTCTATTTCTTTCCCACTACAATCTGCCTGGTTCCCTTGCCAAAGGGCTTCCAATCATAGCCGCCGTAGATGGCCTCGATGCCGAAGCCGGTGGCAAGAAAGAGCAGTTGTAGTTCGCGCGGGAAGAAGATGTGCATATCGAGTTTGGTCAGGTAGCGTTCGTTTTCTCCGGTTTCAAAAAATTTTTCGTGCGTCCATAGAATGTGCTGCAATTGTTCAAATGGATCATATTTGCGACTGGTATAGAGCAGCATGGTAAATTCGTTCTCGCCGGATTCGATCTCGTCTTCCAGGTAGACATGCGAGGGACGGTTCAGGGCGTCGCTGAGGTAGTCGATGTCGGGCAGGAATGTATCGACGACGAAGCGGCCTCCAGGCGCGAGATGGTCATAGGTGTTTTTGAAGGTATCAAGCTGCTGTTCGATTTCATAGAGATGGGTAACGGAATTAAACGGCAAAAAGATCAGGTCAAACTGGCCTTTGTGTTCGAGTTGATACCCGGTCATATCGGCTTCATGCAGCGTGACGCGCTGCTGGACGGATTCGGGTTCGCGTGCCAGCTTGCGGCGATAGGCATGAAGCATGTCGTGTGAGATGTCGAGGCCTTCGAGCAGGAAGTCGCCGGGACTGTGCAGCAGTTCGAGGCCGATGCGCCCGCTGCCGCAGGCAAGTTCAAGGACGCGCCGGGGGGTGTAGCGCATGATGAGCTCGCACCAGAATGGAATATCCTGCTCCGATTGGCTCGAATATTCCAGGTCATAGTCGCTGGCGCGCTCGTAATATGCCCCCATGTTGTAGTGCATAGGCAATTACCTCTACAGTGAATGAGAAAAAACAAGACTAAGGTACAGAGAATTAAGAAAACAGTCAGGCTGTTTGGAGTTAGATGCAGAGACCCCGCAGGAGAAGCATCCAGTATATTCCATAGAAGAGATTACCACAAGTAGAGGGAGAAACGCAAGAGAGTTATCAACGATGTTTTCCTTCGTTGCCAATTTTTCGTTTACCTTAATAGAGAGGATGAGAGATCTAAGCCCCGGCATGCTATTTGTGCCGGAGAAGTGGCAGGAAGAGGACTGGATGCTTAGTGAATGGAAGGCCATTCTGACGAACGATCTGGATGCGCTCAAACAACTGGTGGGAAAAGACGAGACCACGCGCGTCCAATATAAGCTGAAAGTGCAGGAAATCGGACAGCACTGCTATCAAGCAGAAGAGACGCTGACCGACAAAGAGCTCGCGCGGCTGAAAAAGGCGCTGGGTCTGACAGATCAAGAGTGGCATGCTTTTAAAGCAAAGGTACATTCGGAGCAGGCCTAGCCCGCCTTTTTCACAAGCATCTTGAATCTGATACAATAATGCCGGTGGATAACGTATTTTGTTGTTTCCTGGCCGCAATTTCAACTGTCTGCAATCGAGGAAAAGAGTAGACCCATGCCCTACACATCCATACGCGAAGCCGCTGAAGAGATACATTCCGGCCTCATCACCCCTGCCGAACTGGTGCTTGAAACGCTTGAACGCATTGACGCGCTCGATGCAGAGATACATGCCTACGTGACGGTAATGCGCGAGCAGGCGCTGGCCGATGCTGAACGGCTTGAACGCGAATTACGCACGGGACTGTATCGCAGCCCGCTGCATGGCATTCCTGTCGCGATAAAGGATCTGATCGCCGTGAAGGATGTGCGCCTGGCGGCGGGATCGAAGGTCCTGGCGGACAATATCGCGCGTGAGGATGCCACAGTGGTCGAGTTGCTACGCAAGGCCGGAGCTATTATAATTGGGAAGACGAATACGCATGAGTTTGCGTATGGAACGTATACACCGCCGACGCGCAATCCCTGGGATTTGTCGCGCATTCCTGGTGGCTCGAGTGGAGGTTCGGCGGCGGCGCTGGCGGCGAATATGTGCCTGGGCGCGCTGGGAACCGATACCGGCGGCTCGATTCGCATTCCGGCGGCCTGTTGCGGTGTGACAGGGCTGAAGCCAACTTATGGACGCGTGAGTTGCTATGGAGTGATTCCTTTGAGTTGGTCGCTGGATCACACCGGGCCGATGGGCCGCGGCGCGGAAGACTGCGCGATATTGTTTGATGCCATTGCCGGTTATGATCCGCGCGACCCCAATAGTGTTTCGGGCCCACCGGTCGGGGCCAGCGCCAGTTTGATTGCGGGACCGGAGGGACGAGGAGCGCTTTCATTGCAGGGACTTCGACTTGGCGTGCTGCCGGATGCATTTGTTGCTCCGCTCGATGCAGAAGTACGGACGGCATGGCAGGCGGCAATACTGGTGTTGAAAGAAGCGGGCGCTGAGGTCGTGAATGTCGATGTACAGCGTCCGACGCTGGAAACATATCGCACCATTCAGATGCCGGAGGCCTCGCTGGCGCATATGCAAAATGGCTGGCTGGTGGAACGTAGCCAGGATTATAGCGCGGTGACACACGCGCGCCTGCTGGCCGGGCAGAAAATCACAGCAGTCGATTACCTGCAAGCGCAGCAAACGAGGCGCGCCTTTTCCAGCAGCTTGAGGGCGGCGATGTATCCGGTTGATGCGTTGGTACTTCCTACCATCCCAATGCCGGCTATACAGGTTGCGCAAATTGACCAGGATATTCGCGTCGACGGGGCAACTGAAAATGCGACGGCGGCGCTCTTGAGGCTGACGATGCCCTTTAATCTCGCGGGCCTGCCTGCGATCTCGTTGCCCTGCGGTTTCTCATCGGCGGGTTTGCCGATAGGCTTGCAGCTTGTAGGCAAGCCATTTGAAGAAACGATGATCTTACGCATCGCACATGCCTACCAGCAATTCACAGATTGGCATACGCAAAACGCGCAGCCGCGGCGTTCATAGTAGGGGCCGATTGATCGCGCCCACCGCCGATTCATCGGCCCTACGTCCATTACCGGCGTATTTTGTTAAAGTGCATTATCGCGCCCCTACGGGCCTGGGGCCTTTGCGTCAGGAATCTCGTGCGCAGAGTAGGAGTATAGAGTTATGAACGATCCAATGATTGGGCGCATCATCAATAACCGTTACAAGTTGCTTGACGAACGAGGCAGTGGGAGCTTCGGCGCGGTTTATATTGCGCGTGATCTGCAGACCAACTACCTGTACGCGGCAAAAACCTTGCATATCGGCTTCTCGGAAGATAATGAACTGCTGGAGCGTTTCAAGCGCGAGGCCTATATTCTGGAACGATTGAAAGACCCGCATATTGTGCGTATCGTTGACTATGGGAACGATAAAGATATCTATTTCATCATTATGAATCATATCGATGGACAAAACCTCAAGTATTATATGGTCAATCAGGGTCCAATGGACCTCCAGCGCGCTTTGAATTATGTGCAGCAGGCAGCTGAAGGGCTGGAAACAGCGCACAAGCATGGGGTGATTCATCGCGATCTTAAGCCGCAGAATATTCTGGTGAATAATAAGGGCGTGGTGAAACTGGTCGATTTTGGGTTATCACGCGGTCGTGATATGCCGACGATCACCCATTCCGATAAGTTTATGGGGACGGTCTACTACTGCGCGCCGGAGCAAATTGTGAGCAGCCACACCGCGGATATTCGCTCCGACCTCTACTCACTGGCAGTTGTGCTATTCGAACTGCTAACCGGTCGTCCCCCATTTGATGGCAGGACGGCGGTAGAAGTGATTATCAAGCATCAACAGGAAGAAGTGCCATCGATCCAACGTTTCTACCCCGATAAGCCCCTGCTAGATGCCTTTTTCCAAAAAGCAATGGCGAAAGACCCCAGGCAGCGTTTCCAGACGCCGCGCGAATTTATTGCCGCAATCCAGCGTATCCAGCAAGGCACCACGGCTCCACTCCCGCAGCCGCGCCTGGTATTTACGGCGAACAACAGGGTGGTACTGCTAAACGGAACAGAGATGCTGGTTGGCCGCGAGGACCCCAAGCGCGAGATTCACCCGGATATTCAGGTCGAGGATCAGACGATGACCGTCGGACGGCAGCACGCGCGCTTAATCAATAGTCAAGGTACCTGGATGATCGAAGACCGCAACTCGCGGAACAAGACACGCTTAAATGGTGAGATTTTACCGCCATATGAAGCTCGCCCGTTGAAGGATGGCGATATCATCAGTTTTGGCCGCATCGAGGCACGTTTCGAACTTCGTTGATAGGTTCCCCTGCAACTTTTCCGAAATCGCGCGCGTGTACTTTTCAAAAGAACGGTTGGAAGTAAAATCACTGATACGTGCATAAAGGGGAAAAGTATGGCAGAGAACAAAACTCCGATTATTGTAGGTGTTTTTCAAGATCGCAAGCAGGCAGAAGAGGCTTATAACGAACTGGATAGCCTCGGCTTTGGCAAGGATTACCTCGGCTTCGCGGAACCCGGTGATGGCAGTAAGGGCCTGCTCAAACAATTCAAGAATGTGGGCGTGCCGGAAGGTGATGCCCAGTTCTATGCGCGCGAATATGATGCGGGCCGCACGCTTGTAACTGTGAGGGCCGGCGGATTGCCCGAAAGTTCAATTCAGCATGCTATCACGATCCTGAAGAAACATGGGGCATACGATGCCGCGAGTCGTGGTAATTCACAGAACAGGATGGGTTCCAATGTAAACAGGTCGGCAGAGAGGCCATTCTTTGATACGACATCTTAGCCGGCAAAATTTTGCCCGGTTTTGCCGGTGATGATTCAGAAGTGGGTCAGGTGATTGAAACCGGGGCGGCTGGACGATCTGAGGTGGGAGATTCTTCGCTGCGCTCAGAATGACATGCTCCGGACATGCCTGGGCATGTCATTCTGAGCGCAGCGAAGAATCTCCGCCGTTCTGGAGTGTTACCAGGCTGATTTTCTCCACTTTTGGGAATCAGCAGGGTTTTCTAGTTGACAAACACGTACCTCTTCTAGTATCCTCTATTTAAATAAAGAGAGACGTTCGCATAAGTTCTGGTTCGCCAGTGAATAGGAGGTGCAAAGTATGAGGAAGCACGTACATTTCGCAATTGTGCTTGTATGCACCTTGTCTACCCAAGGAGAGGGTATCGAGCGAACGCTGCCAGGACTGAACAAGAAGTTACCTGGCATCTGCTAAAAGGCAGAAAATGGCTCCTTCCCTCCGCACGGTAGACATCAAAAGAATTGATTGAGCCGTGTTTTTTTATTCTCCTGGAGGGAAAGCATTTGATTAAAGACCCGGAGACACTTACCGGCGTTGTTTTGCACGGCGCGCATGGTATCTATGATGTACATACCGATCATGGTATCTTACGCTGCACGCTGCGAGGAAAACTCAAAAAATCCTTTGCTCAGGCCCGCTCCGCAAAATTAACAGGCAAGGCCAGCCTTTACAAAGACAAATCCTATGCATCACGCTACCAGCGAAATGGACTAGAAACACCCCTACCACAGCGTCTTACCGTGGGCGACTATGTTAAGCTGCGCCAACTCGACAATAAAACGGGCCTGATCGAGGAGATCCTGCCCCGCCAGAGCGCCCTTTTGCGCAAGGACGCCAATACCGATGCCAAGCGGCCCACAGCTCAAACGATGCTTGCCAATCTGGACCAGGTCGTGATTGTTTTCGCTACGACCCGCCCGGAGCCGCATTTTGGTATGCTTGATCGCTACCTGGCAATCTGCGAATCGGCAAGAATACGGCCCATCATCTGCCTCAACAAGGTTGACCTGCCACATGACGAGCGCGTAGAGAAGGCGGCAGATCTGTATAGCCACCTGGGTTATACGGTGATCTGGACGAGTCCCAAAACCGGCACGGGAATCGACACCCTGCGTACCCTGCTCAAAGAACACACGACGCTCTTCACCGGCCCTTCAGGAGCAGGAAAGTCGTCGTTGGTGAATGCGATTGAGCCTGGAATGGCGCTCAAGACCGGACTGGTGAGCGATGCGACCGGCAAGGGACGGCATACCACGACGAGTTCGCAGTTATACCCTTTATCAGAGGGCGGTTGGCTGGCCGATTCGGCGGGCATCCGCGCTCTTGCGACCTGGGATATAGCGCCCGAAGACCTGGGTTGGTGCTTTGTGGAATTTCGCCCATTCCTGGACCAGTGCCTCTACTCCGATTGCCTGCACGTTGACGAGGAGGGCTGCGCAGTTCGCCAGGCCGTTGAAGATGGCCTGATAAACGAGGAACGCTATACCAGCTATGTGAGGATGGTGACGGGGGAGGAGAGGTAGACGCTGAGCCATATAATGCAGGCTCTGGAAGCCTCCAGAGCCTGCATTATATGGCTCAGCCAACTTTTTAGAAATCAAAGTGGCAACACAGAAACGGCTATCTGACCTACTGTCCGCGAGCAAGTATTTGTAATACCTGATCGAGCTTTCCTTCCACAGAGATAAAGCGCTGATCAAACCCCTCCACACGATCCTTGATAGCAGTAATGCCTTGTTCCTGAGCCTCCACACGATCCTTGATAGCAGTAATATTGCGACCTTGAGACGTGAAATGCAGGTCAAAGCCATCCAGGCGTTCTTTAATCGCTTTAATATCGCGTCCCTGCGATCCAACAACACCCGTAAGAATCGTTATTTCATGATCGGCATCTCTTAAATTCTCTTCTTGATGCAGAATTACCTTATTAAGGGTCGTCATGCTGCGCGTGTTGTCAACAATCGCTTGCAAGAAATCGTTGCGCAATGTAGTGACTGTTTGTTCCACGATAGCGAGCCGTTCTTCCGATGTTGGCATGAAAATACCTCCTTTAAACGCGCCCTGTCTGTACGCATTATAACATACTTTTCGGCGGTTGAGTTGATATCAACGTCTTTACAAGTACTTTCGATAGCAGACATGAGCGCAGGCTTAACAAAATACCCGGTGCTTGAATTTGTTCAAAGCCTGGGCCGACTGGTAGGGATGATATTTGTTTCCCTACTATATCTCTATACAACTCGCAGCCGAAAAAGCGGAAATGTCAGGCGCTATTAGGATAAAAAAACTTTCCAGGAACAAAGACTTAATTCCCTATCTGCTCCACTAACCCCTCAATCACCTCCCCATCCTGCTCTTCCAGCACCGTGCGTGGATCGAGCAGCAGGGTATCACGAAAGATGCGCCCGATAATAGGAATTTTGCGCGTTCGCAAGCGTTTCGCCAGTTCATCCAATGGTATTGATACGTGCGCGGCATCGATGGCCAGCAGGGTGGTAGGAAGTGTCTCGCCGGGAAGCGAGCCGCCGCCGATGGTTGATTCACCTCGTTGGGTGCGGGCCGCGATACCATAAGCCTGGAACTGCGAGGACCAGCTTGTGGCGCGGGAGGCAACTTTCGCGGGAGACGTTGAGATCATGCGCCAGATGGGAATATGTGTCTCCGCTTCGCCACGCTGGTAGTGGCGCAGCGTGGCTTCGAGCGCGGCAAGCGTCATTTTGTCGATACGCACGGCTCGCATGAGTGGGTGTTTGGCGATGCGCTGTAGGACCGCGGCTTTGCCCAGCAGAATACCGGCTTGCGGGCCGCCTAGCAGTTTATCGCCTGAAAAACACACGATATCGGCTCCTGCGGCGATACTTTCCTGCGGCATCGGTTCGTGCGCTAAGCCATAGCGCTCGCTGGGAAGCAAACAGCCGCTTCCAAGGTCATCCATAACGAGCAGGCCATGGCGATGCGCCAGTTCCACCATGGCGCTGAGCGGGGTCGATTCGGTGAAGCCCATGATCTGGAAATTGCTGGGATGTACGCTTAAAAGCAGGGCCGTCTGCCCGCTCAGGGCGGCTTCGTAATCGGCAATGCGCGTGCGATTGGTAGTGCCAACCTCGACCAGGTGGCAACCGCTCTGGCGCATCACGTCGGGCACCCGGAATCCGCCGCCGATCTCGACGAGCTGACCACGTGAGATGATCACCTCGCGTCCCATAGCCAGTGTGCTGAGTGCCAGCAGTACCGCTGCCGCGTTGTTGTTCGTGACAAGCGCGGCCTCGGCTCCCGTCAAATCGCGTAACAGGTCGATCACGTGGGTATGGCGGGAGTCGCGTTCTCCTGCTTCCAGGTCGTATTCCAGGTTGGAGTAACCGCCTGCAACTTGCTGCACCGCGGCGAGCGCTGATTGGCTGAGCGGAGCGCGTCCTAGATTCGTGTTGATGATCACGCCGGTGGCGTTGATGACGGGTCGCAGGTTTGGCTGCTGCTCTTGCTCCAGCATATGTCCGGCGGCAAGCAGGAGTTCTTGTGAAGAAGGACAGGAGGCCCCGGCGAGAATAGTGGTGCGCGCCTGGGCGATAGTGGCACGGAGAGCGCGGAGAGCCAGGGGGCGGGAAAAGCGCTCAATGAGTTGCTGCCCGGCAGGCGAATGCAGCAGTTCATCGATAGATGGCAAGAGTCGAAGCTGTTCCTGATCGACGTTCATGTATGTGCATACTTCCTTGTGAACCAATGGCTATTCGCCAGCGCGGTTGCACCTGACCTTTGCGGGTTTGGCGGCCCTGACGAGGATAGGCCTTTCCTGTACCCGTTTAGGGATAGAAACAACTAGTGTAGCGCGTAAAACATTGTAATTGCCAGGCTGTTGGCGACCTTGCCCATGATAGCGCGCAGGTCGGCTTCGTTGAGCATACAGATCGCGTACTGGTCTGCCAGCAGGCTGCGCAGGACAGGATACATCAATTCTGTCTTGACAAGACTGTCGGTGTCAAGCAGGGGATAGTCGCGTTTTAAGAGGAGGTGGTGATAAGGACGCAATTTTCCACGGTAGGAGGTCAGGGCTACAACGTTGACGGCTCCGGCATGCCGGCAAAAGGGCTCGCCTGAAACGACCAGTGCGGGATGCCAATCGAGGATGCGCTTCTCTTCAATGCCAGGTGGGAGGGAAGGATAACCGAAGTTGACCCAGTACAACATGCCGAATTGCACTGGCGTCTGGTAGGTAAGTGCATCCGGTCCAAGTTCTTGTGGGTGAGGCATTGCTAGCTACAAATCTTCTTACAAACAAGGAGTACAATGACGTTACATATGGGCCACGGCCACTGGAACATGTGCCGGAGTCGAGGCATCGCTCGCTTCGAGTTGCCCATGGAAACAGGTGCAGGTAAGTGACCAGGAGCGCTCTACAAGGCCAAGGCGCTCATCACGTTCATCCTGACTTTCTTCCTGAAGAGCGGCAGCGATGAGTTCCATTTCGCGCTGGTACTGTTCTGTAAGCAAGGAAGAACGGCTGAAGTCACAATTTGTTGCCATAAAGAAACCTCTTTGTTCCGAACGAAGTCCACTATCGAATGAACTAGCTATCCGTTATTAATGGTGCCAGCCACAAGGCTCGAGGGTCATGTAATTTCTCCAACATCGGAGATTATACCAGCAAATTGTGCAATACGCAATAGTTTTTGGAATGATTTTCCAAAGCTGTTCCAAATGTGCGACTAATCTGCCTGATGATTCCCCAGAAGTTGGGCGGGATTCTTCGCTGCGCTCAGAATGACATGATGAAGGACCGTCCTTCATCATGTCATTCTGAGCGCAGCGAAGAATCCCACGCCCATTTCTAAGCAATCTGCATCTCGACGTTCATACTCAACTCTGATATAATGATACCAGCGATAAATAGAACACCAGTTTCATTTGTGCAGGCAGGAGAACATAAGACCATGAGCGACCGGCTCGTCTCACCGAAGATGACAGAAGAGGAGCAGGCCATCGAGGGCAGTTTGCGCCCCCGCCGCCTGTCGGAATATATCGGGCAGGAGAAAATCAAGGAGAATCTGAGCATATTGCTGGAAGCGGCCCGGCGACGCAATGAATCGGTTGACCACGTGCTGCTGTATGGCCCGCCCGGATTGGGCAAAACCACCTTATGCAATATCATTGCCGTCGAGATGGGCGTCAGTATGAAGACCACTTCCGGCCCGGCCATCGAACATGCCGGCGACCTGGCCTCGATCCTCACCGCGCTGCAACCGGGTGAAGTTCTCTTCATTGACGAAATACACCGCCTGGCTCGTGCCGTTGAGGAACGCCTCTATTCGGCCATGGAGGATTTTGCCCTCGACGTGATGATTGGCAAAGGACCGAGCGCCAGGGCGCTGCGCCTCTCGCTGCCACCATTCACGGTTGTGGGAGCCACCACCAGGGTCGGTGCATTGACTGCCCCCCTGCGCGATCGCTTTGGGGCCATCTACCGCATGGAATACTACGACTCTGCCTCGCTAAAACAGATTTTGATCCGCTCGGCGCGCATTCTCAAGGTTCCGGCAGACGAGGGAGGCATCGAGGAAATCGCGGGCCGCGCTCGTGGCACGCCGCGTATCGTCAACCGGCTGCTCAAGCGCGTGCGTGACTATGCCCAGGTAAGGGCCGATGGCGTGATTACGCGCGATGTGGCAAAGGCGGCGCTGGACGCGCTGGAAATCGACCATATCGGGCTTGATCAGACCGACCGCAACCTCTTGCTCACCATCATGCAAAAATTTGATGGTGGCCCGGTCGGGTTGGATACGCTGGCCGCCAGCACGAGCGAGGACCCTGAAACGATTGAAGATGTGTACGAGCCATACCTGCTGCAACTGGGCTTCATCGCGCGTACCCCGCGCGGGCGCATCGCCACGCGCTTAGCCTACGCGCACCTTGGATTGGACGCGCCGCATGGCGGAAATGGAATAGGACCGGGATTGTGGACAACAGCAACGACGCCAACACCTGGCAAATGAGCGATTTCGATTACGATTTACCCCAGGAACTGATCGCACAGACACCAATTGAGCCACGCGATGCCTCGCGTTTATTGATCGTCAATCGCGCGACGGGCGGGCTTGAGCATCGCCATTTTCGTGATATCGGCGATTACCTGCATCCGGGAGATCTGCTAATTGCCAATCAGAGCCGCGTGATTCCAGCACGCCTGCTGGGACGGCGCGCGGAAACCGGCGGCGCAGTAGAAGTCCTGCTGCTGGCCGAACGGCCCGACCTCGGCCCCGATCATTGGGAAACGCTGGTACGGCCAGGACGCCGCCTGCGCGAAGGCGCACGCATCCTTTTTGGCGATGAGCAAGAGCAAGGGCCAACATTACAGGCGGAAATTCTCCAGCGCACCGAGGCAGGCGGGCGCATTGTGCGCTTCTCGGCCCCGCATTCCACGCCCGATGTCACAGACCTGGCCGTCAAAAATCTCATCGAACGTCTGGGGCGCATGCCGTTGCCGCCATATATTCACGAAACGCTGGCCGATCCTGAGCGTTACCAGACAGTCTACGCGCGCATCAGTGGCTCGGCAGCTGCGCCCACAGCCGGTCTGCATTTTACCCCGCACCTGCTGGAAGAATTGCGCCGGCAAGGAGTGCGTGTTGGCTTCGTGACGCTGCATGTGGGGTTGGATACTTTCCGGCCTGTCGAGATCGAGAACTATCGCGAGCATAAGATGCACAGCGAGGCAATCGACCTGGATGCTCCTACAGCCGAACTGATTCGCGAGACGCGCAAAGCAGGCGGGCGCATCGTGGCCGTTGGCACAACATCTGTACGCGTTCTAGAGGGCGTGGCAAGTATCTACAACGGCGAGATACAACCCTATTCGGGTTCCACGCGCCTGTATATCACCCCAGGCTATCGCTTCCAGGTAGTTGATGCCCTGATTACCAACTTCCACCTGCCGCGGTCAACGCTGCTGCTGCTCGTCAGCGCCTTCATGGGTAAGCAATTGATGGAAAAAGCCTACCAGGAAGCGATTCGCGAACGCTATCGCTTTTTCAGCTTCGGGGACGCGATGCTGATTGTGTAAGGCCATTATTATTCCTCAATTAATGCTTCCGCTTCAATCTCAACCAGCATTTCAGGTGAGATCAGACGCTTTATCTCCACCATTGACGTGGCCGGGCGAATCTCGCCGAAAAATTCGCTGTGCGCCCTGCCGATGTGCGGCCAGTCGTCGATGTTGATGACATAGATGCGCGTGCGCACGACATCTTTGAGACTCGCTCCCGCCATCTCAAGGGCAGCGCGAATATTATTCAGGGTCTGAACGGCTTGAGCATACGGGTCGCCGGCGCCAACCACCTCGCCATTAGTATTGGTCGCGGTTGTGCCTGAGACGTAGACGGCGTTGCCAACACGGACGGCCCGCGAGTAGCCGACAATGGGTTCCCAGGGAGTGCCTGTGGCGATGTTTTGTCTCTGCATAGTCCTTCTTTCTCTCTTCTTCTATGAAAAAAAAGCCGGCAGCGCAAATTTTCGCAGCTCATTGTATCACAATTGATAAAATCGCCAATGATTTGCAAACTTTCGCCAAGATACTCTTGACAGACCATCCACCTGTATGTAAAATATTATCATAAAATTAATCAAAAGTGCCAAATAAAAACCATTTTGTGAAACTTATTACCGGGAGAGAAAATCATGCTGTCAGTTATACGTCAACGCAATTTTGGCCTGCTCTGGATTGGACAGATTATCTCAATGACCGGCGACTGGGTACTCTTCATCGCCCTGCCGTTCTACATCTATGCCTTGACAGGCTCAACTCTGGCTACCGGCATCATGTTCATCGTGCAAACGCTGCCGAGGCTCTTTTTTGGCTCGGTGGCAGGGGTGTTCGTAGATCGCTGGAATCGTAAGTATACGATGGTCATCGTCAACCTGGTGCAGGCGCTCATCCTGCTGCCCCTCTTCCTGGTACGCTCGCAAGACCTCGTCTGGATCGTCTACCTCTGCGCGTTTGCCGATTCTCTGGTTTCGCAATTCTTTAATCCGGCCCAGACGGCCATTATCCCCATGCTGGTCGAGGAGAAAGACCTGTTAGCGGCCAATTCCCTCAATTCCATGAGCCAGGAGTTGACGCGCCTGGTCGGTCCCTCGCTGGGTGGACTGCTATTTGGCCTGCTGGGCATCGGCAGCGTTATCACCGTCGATTTGATTTCGTTCCTCTTTTCTGCTGCGCTTGTGGCTTTGATCATTATTCCGGCTCGCGTGACAGCAGTGAAACAGGAGCAGCAGTTAGCGAGTAGCGAAGGCGGCATTCTTAAGAATAGCCTGCTAAAAGTGTGGCAGGAATGGCGCGCAGGCATGGGCCTGGTGAAAAAAGAGCAGCTTGTGCGCGCCATTTTCATTATCATCGGCGTCGCAATGGTCGGCGAGGGCATTATCGAGGTGCTGATTGCGCCTTATGTCGAGCGTATTTTGCACGGTACGCCGCTGGTGCTTGGCTGGCTGATGTCGGCCCAGGCTGTCGGTGGTATCCTGGGTTCCCTGGCCATTCCGCGCCTGAGTAAAAACTTGCGTCCTGGCCGCTTAATGGCCATCTGCGGGCTCGTCTTCAGCAGTGTGATCGTTGTGCTCGCTTTGATGCCGCTGGTACCTGTCATTCTGTCGCTGATCATCTTCGCGGGAGCCGGGGCTGTCGGCTTCTTCATTCCGATGCTGACCCTGCTGCAAACTAATGTGGCGAATGAATATCAAGGGCGCATCTTCGGCGCTCTCAATGCTATCCAGGCGGTCACTCTGCTCGTAGGCATGGGCCTGGCAGGTGGCCTGGGTGATCGCATCGGGATTGTGCCCCTGCTGCTCGTCGATGCCGGCTTCAACTTTCTGGCCACGTTCCTGGCGTTTGGACTGATACGTGTCCCTGTTCTATCCGCTCAGCCAGCCGTCGATGAGATCAGGCAGGATAGGGGTGAGTTGCCTGAACCTGTGCCTGAGAGCTTGTAATATCGTCTGAAGTTGAAGAAGAAATGGGTGATTGTCCAGCAGTCCTTACAGAAGTACAGAAGAAATTTCTTGTAAGCAAGAAACAACTATGCTAAACTAGGTTTACTTATCCAGAAGCATATGGCTATTTCTGACTTACAGGAGGTTTTCATGATATCTTTTTCCCCAGCTAAACGAGGACAACGCGGTTCAATGGCTATGCTGTTCGTGGGAGTGTTGCTCTCACTCACCTTGCTGCTCGCCGCATGTGGCAACGGTGGCACATCCACGGGCAGCGGCAATGTTCCCACTCCCAATACCAAAACGCCCACCGTTACCCCGCCCAACGACCTGCTGACTCCCGGCACATTGACAGTCGGTAGTGACACGACGTATCCGCCGCAGGAATACATCGACACCACTACTCACCAGCCTGCCGGTTTCGACATCGATTTAATCACCGAGATTGCGCAACGCATGGGCCTGCAGGCAAAAATTGTCAGCACCAGCTTTGATACGATCATCAATAGCCTCAACTCGAAGCGCTTCGATGTCGTCATATCGGCAGTCACCATCAATCCGCAGCGCCAGCAACAGGTGGATTTCATACCGTATTTCAATGCCGGTGAGTCTCTACTTGTGCAGAGCGGCAATCCCATGCACATCACCAGTATTGACCAGCTGTGCGGGCAGAATGTAGGAGTCCAGAACGGCACGGTGGAGCAGACCGATTTGCAGACGGCCAGCGCCAATTGTACAAAAGCGGGAAAACCTGCTATCCACATCACCGCGCTGACGAATCAGACCGATGTTATCCAGTTGTTAGCGACGAACCGTGTCGTCGCGACATACCAGGACTCACCGGTTACCGATTACTACAACAAGCTGCATCCCGGCCAATTCACCGTCGGTGGTTCTGTAGTGAACGCAGCTCCTGAAGGTATCGTGGTGCGCAAGGGCGATACTTCGATGTTCAATGCTATTCAGACTGCTTTCAATGAGTTGAAGGCCAGCGGAGCATATCATGCTCTGATCGAAAAATGGGGCCTGACCGACGAGGAAATCCACTGATCGTCCAGCGAGCCGATTACGTCTGAAAATCACAAAGCCCAACGATACTATACAACTCCCATCAGGCACCTCGTAAATTGGCAGAGGCGCCTGATGAATTTTGACAATCGAATCGGCGAATTAAGATCATCGTATCGTCCTGTAGGAACAATGGCCGGTCCCTATCCTGGCACACCTCGTGCTGGGAAATCAGCAGTGCTACTATCTCCCTATCTACGCTTCCATGATGTATAATTTGAAAAATCAGCATGGTTCCATAAGGAGGTGTATATGTTTCATTGGGATGTCGTCTGGCAAAATCTCTTCTCGACGGTTTTTCTTGCTGCGGCGTGGACAACGCTATGGATCGCGGTGGTTGCCCAGGCCTGTGGAGTCATCATCGGGCTATTCCTTGCCTTGATGCGCATTTCGCGTTTTCCCGTTTTTTCCTGGTTTGCGCGTTTCTATATCTGGCTTTTTCGCGGTAGTCCCCTACTGGTGCAGCTTCTCATCCTCTATTTTGGTGTTCCCGAAGTTTTTCCGGCTCTAACTCCATATATTACCGTCTATTCCGCAGCTCTTATAGCCTTTTCTTTCAATGAAGGCGCTTATATGTCGGAGATCATTCGTGCCGGTATCACATCGGTAGACCCGGGCCAGATGGAGGCCGCGAAAGCACTCGGTATGCGCTATTCGCTTGCCATGCGCCGCATCATCTTGCCGCAGGCTGCCCGCGTCATTATTCCTCCGCTTGGTAACGAATTCAACAACATGCTTAAGACGACTTCGCTTGCCCTGGTTATTGGACTCGCTGAACTCACGTACACCGCGCAGACGAATGGGTCTCAGAGCTTCACCTACTTCGAGTTACTCATCGTTGCTACCTTCTACTACCTGGTCATGACGACACTATGGGGCTATATCCAGAGCTGGATAGAGAACCGCATAGATCCCAATCGCACCACAAAATATGAACTGGCAGATAAAAAGAGCTTCACCCAGCGCGTCATCGGCTTCGGCTCGCGAACCGGTAGTGGCACCCTCGTCGGCGGTCGTTAGAAGTGATTTACGGCAAATAAGGAGTTAAAAATAGTATGAGCATAGAATCCGCCAATGGTAACGTTCTCACACGTACCGACGAAATGGTGCGCGCCGAGCAGATCGTCAAGCGCTTCGGCAATCTAACCGTGTTAAATGGCGTTGACCTTTCGGTTAAGCGCGGGCAGGTTGTGGTTGTCATTGGACCCAGCGGTTCCGGCAAAACGACCCTGCTGCGCTGCATCAATCACCTGGAGAAGATCGACAGCGGGCGTATCTATATAGAAGGAGAGATGATCGGTTATCGCGAGGTGAACGGCAAACTGGTGGAAGACCGCGAGGCGACTATCGCCCGCATCCGCTCGCAAATTGGCTTCGTCTTCCAGCGCTTCAACCTGTTCCCACATATGACCGCGCTTGAGAACGTTATCGAGGCTCCGATACATGTTCTGGGTCAGCCGCGGGCAGAGGTGACGGAACGCGCTATAGAGTTGCTTGCGAAGGTTGGCCTGGCGGATAAAGCGCATGTTTATCCGCACAAGCTTTCAGGCGGCCAGCAGCAGCGTGTCGCCATCGCCCGCGCCCTGGCCATGAATCCCAAACTCATGCTTTTTGACGAAGCCACTTCCGCGCTTGACCCCGAGCTGGTCGGTGAGGTATTGAAAGTCATGCGCCAGCTTGCCGAAGAAGGCATGACCATGGTCGTCGTTACGCATGAGATGGGCTTCGCGCGCGAAGTGGCCGATCACGTCGTCTTCATGGATAAAGCCGTCATTGTAGAGGAAGGCCCGCCGGAACAGATTTTTGATAACCCACAGAACGAGCGTACTCGCGCATTTCTGCGGATGATCCTCTAATCTCACACTTCTACCATATGGGAAAAGCGGAATTTGCGTTTTGTCTTCTCCGGCAAAGCGCAGATACGCTGTGGCAGCGTGAAATGGGGGTGCGTATCCAGCAGGTACAGCAGGGCGCGCACGATCATGGGATCAAAACTTCGCCCCGCCCCCAGGAGCAAACGCTCGCGTGCCGCTTCCTCAGAAAGCGCAGCCTTGTAAGGCCGCTGCGATGTCAGCACATCATAGACATCCGCGACGGTCAGAATACGGGCGCTTAACGGAATCTCTTCACCTTTCAGGCCGGTGGGGTAGCCGCGCCCGTCCCAGGCCTCGTGATGATAGAGTACCGTTTCGACAAAAAAGGGATGCACATCGCAACCGATCAGAATACGCGCGCCTATAATCGGATGCCGCTCCATCTTGCGCCGTTCTTCATCGGAAAGGGCCTCTGATTTCATCAGAATATCGTTGGCGATCCAGGTCTTTCCAAGGTCATGCACCAGCGCCGCCAGTGCCAGATCGCGCGCCTCTCGCCTGCTCCATCCCAGGTAACGTGCCAGTCGTTGCGCGTATGTAGCGACGCGCCGCGAGTGTTCATACGTCACAATGTCGCGTTCCTGAATGCTTTTGGCGAACGAGAGCAGCACCTGCCGGTTCTCGGCCTCTTGATCAAAACGTTTTATTCCCACCACTCTACTCCACGTAACTACAAGCCCGCTGCGCTGATTTATTTGCTGTATATTTCATGAGCAATACCACATGTATTGAAGATGGTAGAGTAGCCGGTACTCCTATCATCTTTCTTCATATTGATTTATTACGGACCATATTTCCTGGGAACATACATCTTATACTGAAGACGCCTACAGGTTCAGCTTTTGGTGTATGCGCATCATAGCAACATCGGCTTTTCTGGTCAAAATGTTAGGACTTCTGGATACAGTACTGAAGCCCTTACTAAGATTACCGCCTGGCAGTACGAATCGTCTCAAATTGCGGACTAACTGGTACTAATGTATGACGAATGAAGCGCGTCATTTTCAAACCCTTACCAAATAGTCCCTCTTTCGCTGCCACTGGTATTGAATCGTCACCGTTTGTGATAGACTCATCTTGAGGTAGAGAAATATAGCCAGGGATTGTGCAGCTTTGAGGTTGAGGGGAGGGTGTAGGGGCCAGATTGATCGCGCCCTGGGTAGGCTTCCTTTTCGAGGGGTGAAAAAATGGAAGAAGATATGCTGCAAAATCCTGCTGTAACGCAGGAAAATAGCGAAGATGCATCGCGCAATGGTCATGGGCAAGGTGATATCGTTACCATTGTACTCACGGCCGGTAATCGTCTTGGACACACTGCTTTCAGTTTCACTCAAAATCCTCATAAACGCGAGGAGGGACGGCAGCGCCTGCGCCAGGCTTTCCAGCGGGTAACAGACTTTGCCGCCGGGCAGGGCGTCGACCTGTTTGTACAGGCTGGGGATCTGTTTGATTCGACCAATCCCGACGAAGAAGACCGCAGTTTTGTGGCCGAACGCCTGGCACAACTGCGCCAGGCTGGAGTTCGTGCGTTTGCGCTTGGCGGCGTGCTTGATACACCCGCCACTGCATATGCCACTGTGGATTCCGGTAGCTATGCCGCCCACGCTCTGCCACCTCAAATCAGTTATGCCCGCCTGGGCGCGCTGCAGTATTTTCCGCCGGCAGGGAGCGTACCTCCGGCAAATGGACGTGCAAGCGAGCCGGCAACGCGAGGCGCTTATCTAGAACCGGTCATGGTGAATGTGCGCGACACACTGGTTGGTATCTGTGGCCTCGGCATTCAGGCAGATCAGGATGGGGACCCCCTGGCACATGTGCATGTAGATAGCGATATCGAGCGTGCTGCCATCCCCCTGCTCATATTGCATGCCCCGCTTGAAGCCATGCCCACCGGCGCTTCTGGTGGAACCTCAATGGTCACCAACGCCAGCATCGCAAGCCAGACCGTGTTCAAATATATCTTAGCTGGTTACCACCAGAGCTATCGTCAATTGCATATCGGCCAGGCTGATGTTGTCGTAGCCGGGACTACGCAGCGTGTTGACTTCAATGACCCTGACGACGAGCCTGGCTTTGTCTTCCTCGGAATAGCCGCCGGTGGCATTCGCTGGTGCCAGCATATTCCTGTAGATACCCTCAAGCTGCGTCGCCTGCGCATCAACCTGGCTGAACTCTGGGCGCAGGATTCAAATAGCGAGGATAGCTCCGTTACAGAGCGCATTCTCCAGCTTCTCGAGCCGCTATGCAGCCCGGAGACGCTGGTGCAAATCCAGCTTACAGGTGAGGTGACGCGCAGCCAGTATCATCAACTGGATTTAAATCGGGTGCGGCATTTTGGCGAAGAACGTTGTTTTGCCCTGGAAGTCGACGAAAGCGGCCTGCTGTTTGCGAGCGACGAATCGCGACTTGCGACCGGTGTAGCCGGTTCTAACGCATTTGAAGAACGCATATCTGTTCGTGAGGAACTTATTATCCTTGCCGGCGAATGGATTGCCGCTGTCCAGGATGAGCAGGAGCGGCAAGCCTTGCAGATGACAAGGGAAGAATTGCTGGCAGCCTTCTCCTCTGGAGTAAACCTATGATCATCCTTAAGCATTTGACAACTGAACAATTCAGACTCTTGCGCGAGATCGACCTGTACTTCCCACAGCGCGGAAGTATCCTCATCCAGGGACCGAACGAGGCAGGCAAATCAACGATCTTTGAAGCTATCTACTTCGCGCTTTATGGCGAACCCCTGACTTCCCCGTCTCAACGCGGGAAACGCCGGGACTCGGATCGCGGCCTGGACGATTTAATCCACTATGGCGAGCCTTCCGCTATTGTGTCTCTTGATCTCTCGATAGGCGTTACATCATTATCGATCAGGCGCACTATTGAGCGCGGTAAGGGGCAGCAGGTCAGCTTGCGAGTGCAGCGATTGGGCATGCCGGAAGAGTCACCGGTTACGAACCTGAAGGCCGCCAATGAGCGTATCATTGCCGAATTGGGGCGCATCGATGGCGAGACGCTGCGCAATTCCTGCCTGATTGAGCAAAAAGGACTGTCACGACTGGAGCAAATGGATGGTCGCGAGCGCGAAACAGTGTTGCGCAAACTGCTTGGCCTGGAAAAGCTTACCCGCCTGTCCGAACAATTCAAATTAACTGAACAGGATGAGGAACTTCTCAACGAGAGTCGCATGCGTCTAACATTGGCCGAAGTGCAGGCGCGTATCCCTGAGCTAAGTATGCAATTGGGAGACATTGAGGCCGCGCTCGACGCCGTCTCCATCACCGAACACCTGGCCGAGATAGACCGGCAAGAGGTAGAAATCGATGAACAGCAGCGGGCGCTCGAACAGATCGAGGTGCAGCGTCGCGAACTGCGCGCGCGCCAGAGTCGCATTCAACAGTTGAAGAAAGCCGATGCTGTACTTGGCGAAATCATGGCATCATATGATGCCATCGCCGAGGCCCAGCGTTCTCTGCCCGAAATTGAACGCCAGCTTGCCGAACTCGAACTCCGCAGGAGCGAAGAACTGCCCGCGCTCGAACAACGGGTTCGCGATTTATCCGAACTTTCTCGCTCCTTCGGAACGCTGGAGCGTATGGCGGGCGACCTGCTGGCGGTCGTCAACACCATCAAAGAGTTGGAGCAGGAACTCAAAGACTATGAACAGGTGCAGGCAGATATTCAGGAACTGGACGAGAAAATTATTCACGCCCGCCTGCGCGTCGAAGAAGCTCAACAGGCCCGGCATGAGATGGAAGAGCAGCGGCGCTCGGCAAAACCGCAGTTAGAACAGCGACTCCAGCGCCTGCGCCGGTTAGCGCAACAACTTCATGCTCTGCGGCAGGCAGAGGAAGAATACCGGCAGATACAGGCCCGGCAGGGATCGCCTCAGGAACAGATAGAGCAACTCAAGAAGGTTGAGCGAGAACTGCAAGAAAGCGAACAGGAACTCGCGCTTGTGCAGAATGAAGCGCAACAACTACAACAGCAGGCCGATGACATCGAGAAGCGCTGGCGCAAGCTCAGTTTGCATCGCCAGCTGGAAGAGTGGCAGCGCTTAAAAGGCTTGATGAAAGGCCTGACTGAAGCCGAGCAACATGTCATGGCTGCTCACCAGCAGCAGGAGCGATTGACACTGGAGGCCCTCGCTCAGCGCCGCGCCGCCACTATCCAGCTTGGTATTACTATCGCCTGTGTTGTTCTGTTCCTGCTCTGTGGTAGTGCAGCGCTTGTCGAGGCCCTGAATAAGTCAATCATTTTCGCTACCATCGCCGGTTTAGCCGCTATTTTGTTAGCTGCCAGCGCCGGCTACAGCTATCAGACGTACAGCAAGATACGTAAAAAGGAGCAGGAGGCCGACCGGCAAATGCAGGAGGCCATCAACCAGGTAAGCATGATGGTGGCTGCGCGCGAAACTGCCATTCGCATGAGCGGGGGCCAGGGGGGCAATCAGGAGGCGCTTGAGCAGATAGAACACGAGATTCGCTCGCTTGGTGGCGCTGTACCACGCTCCCTGGAAGAGGCACAGCACCTGCTGCAACAGGTTTCTACCTCTGACGAGAGCCTTGCCGATATCCAGCAGCAAATGAACGAGAGCCGTAACAAGGCACTGGCGGCTCGCAACCAGGTCAATGTGACCATGGAAGCGGTAGCCGCGGCTCGTAAGGAACGTGCGCGCCTGCAAGCGCTCGGCAACCGGGAAAGCCAGGAAGTCATTCATGAAAAGCTACAGGCTAAGCAGGCGGCCATCGGGCAAATACAAAACGAGATTGTAGTTGCCGCCGGTAAAGAGGGTCTACCATTGCCTGTAGGAGAAACGTTCAACGCGCCCATGGAAGACGGGCAAGAGCAGGTCAAACCCTATGAGAGCGTGGTTGAAGATGCCATCAAATCAACCGAACGCGAAATAGCCGTACTGGATGGTAAGCTGTCATCTCTGCCGGATCTTGCTACCCAGGTCAAAATCTATCAAGATGCCCTGGATGTCTTGCTCGCGCGAAAACAGGCACACCTGGAGCGTTTGGAGCGCTACCAGGACAATCTCCCTATGCAACGAATAGAACGCGCCCGCGAACAACAGCTTACACTGCGCGATGCGCTTCGCAGTTTGCAGGATTCCTTGCGTAAGCGTGTCCAGCCGCTTGGCTTCGCCTTTGGTCAGGCGGCAATCAACAGTGCTGAATCCGGCGCTCGTAAGCAACTGGAATTACTACATATCACGCTCGATAGCAAGATAGAGCTTGAGAATCGCCATGCTTTCTATACCGCTCTCCTCAAGGAACGCCAGGAAGCCCTATCCGCCGGTTATCGGCAACTGGCAAAATTCAGCACCACCCTTGGCAGCTGGATCGTTCCTCCGAATCCATTTGCCGAAGCCCTCGTGGCTCTACGCAGCCGCTGCCAGCGCGAGATAGAGCAAGAGGGTGAGGAAAATATCTTGCGCGAACTCGAAGGCTTAAGGCTCCAGGAGGGCGCCTCGCGAGTGAAAATCGAGCTATGCCGCGGAGAGATTGAAATCGCCCAGGAACGCATTGCCACAATACTGGCACAACGCAACCGGCCACCCGCGAAAGGCTTCACCCTTGTTGATATCGCGGCAGTCTGGCCCCTCGTTGGCGAATACTCGCCGGAGCAGCGCGCCCGCCTTGAAGAGGATCTGGCGCGCGTCGACCAGGAATTGCACCAGCTAGAACAACAGGAGTTGGAATTGAGCACGCAACTCCATACGGGCGGTGAAAAGTTAGATCTCGAGCTGGCTCGCAAGCATTTGGAGCAGCAAGAACGCAGTTACCAGACCAAAAAACGCGGCGGTCTGCTGATCGATGCCACATGCGAGCGCATCATGCGCAAGATGATACCGCGCATAGAATACTTTATGCAGCAGCTACTCCCCCTGCTGACACGCGGTCGCTACCATGATGTGCGCCTGGCAACAGAACCGGAAGAGGGGATTGCCAGTGGAGGGCCATTCCAACTGAGTATATGGGAGCCTTCTGCCGGAGAATATATCGCGAAATCGGCTCTTTCGGGCGGCGCCGCCGATCAAATCTCGCTGGCGCTGCGATTAGCGTTTGCCATTGCTGCCTTGCCACGCGAACTCAGCGCCGCGCCAGGATTTCTGCTCCTCGACGAGCCATTTGGCTCTTTTAGCCGTGACCGCATGCAAGCCCTGGCGCAGCTTGTTACAGGCGATGCACTCGGCCAGCACTTTGAGCAGGTGCTGTTTATCTCGCACGACAGCGCTTTCGAATCTACACTGTTTCCCTATCACGTCTCTATTGAGGATGGCGCCATTGTCGATAGCAATCTCTCCATGAGAGCAGGAGATGCTCAGCATGCCTCATCCCAGGGAAGCAATCAATCTGGTCCCTACCCTCGCCGGTTCACCCGGCCATTAGAGGCTGATACCTCTAGCAATGGGACAACACCATTAACGGCTTCACAATACTCATAGAGGATTTGCGGACATGTGATGAAGTTTCACCAGCACAACCTGTAAGCACCCTCTAGCCGTGTCATTCTGAGCGCAGCGAAGAATCTGCGTCCAGGCCCAGAGATTCTTCCCCGTTCGCTGCGCTCAGGGCTTCGGCTCGCACGCTCAGAATCACAGAACCCGAGCCTCCAGATTACCGATTGTGGAAGGCAAAATTCATGAGGAACAGCCCTGCGATTCCCCTACATGCTGTAGTAGACGAAAAAAGAGGTATTACTAGGGGGAAACGCCGGGTATGGGGATGCCCAACGTTATAGTAATACCTCTTAGAGTAGGAACGTTCTGCTTGCACGTTTGGTGGCAAATTTCGGCCACGAAAATAACTGTTTTGGCAAAAAGTACTAAAATTGGTGTTAAGTGGCTCCTATTACGGCTTCTTTGCTTCCTTATATTTATAGTGAAAATTGGGAACAGTGACGTAGCAAGGTCGATCAAAAGTACGGTGGCTCATCCTGGAGAGTACGTTTTATGAGGGAGATAAGTTACAGAAGTGATTGATTTCCCCTATCACTCCGGCGCATCCTGTGGTACACTGAAATGGAATGATTTTGGCATAGATGAGAGTAACATTTCTTATGACAGACAAACTTGATCAGGCAGCATCCGCTGCGCAACAATACCTGGCGCTCAAACATGCGGCGCGCGAACGGGCTTTACCCAAATCGCGTACAGCCATCCGTTACTGCGCCAATAGCATCCGCGCGACGCACCGCCAGGAATTTCAAGCTGCGGCGGAACTTCTGCGCCACGCCAATATTCTGCTGGCCGAAATGAGCGCTGATTTGCAGGAACAGCAGGATATCTATTTCGCGGGATTTTTGCAGGACGCGCAGAAGGAATATGCCGAAGCCGCAACATTTCTGGCCCTGGCGCAACATCGACCCGTTCCGCTTGCCTCTGAACTCTCCATCGACTGGATTCCCTATCTCAATGGGCTGGGTGAGACCGTTGGAGAACTTCGCCGCTACCTGCTCGATCAATTGCGCCGCGGCAACATCGAGACATGCGAAACCCTGCTGGGTTACATGGATGATATCTATGCCCTCCTCATCACCATCGACTACCCCGATGCCATTACCGGTGGCCTGCGCCGCACTACCGATGCTGCTCGCGGTATCCTCGAAAAGACGCGCGGCGACCTCACCATCGCCGTCGGGCAAGATCAATTACAGCAAACCCTGCTCACATTGCAGCGCGAACTAGAGAAATTGCGCCTCGATTCCCTGTAGGGACAGCGCCTTGTGCCTGTGTTCGTGCCCGTCCTCCTCAATGTCTTGTGCTGCTCTACCCTGCTCCGGCTGCGGTTCAATTGCAGGTGCCACAATGAGATTGCATAGGTTCTGATGAAATTGGTTTACAGCCGTCTCGGAATACTGTATACTAACCAGGAATTTGACCCTGCATTTCTTTGGTTGTGTTCTGGAGGAAGAGTATCATATGAAACTAACCTGTAAACAACAAGACTTGAGCCGCGGGCTTTCTGCCGTCAGCCACGCCGTGTCGAATCGCAGCACGCTCCCTATTCTTTCCAATATCTTGCTCGCGACCGATAATGGCCGCCTCAAACTTTCCGCTACCAATCTGGAGATTGGCATTAATTGCTGGGTTGACGCGCAGATCGCCGAAGATGGGGCTACCACCGTACCCGCCAGGCTGCTCACCGATCTCGTCAACAGCCTGCCGCAGGCCACCGTCGATATCAGCGCCAATGAAGATTCCAATATCCTTAGCGTCAAAAGCGCGGGCAGTAGCGCCAACATTAAAGGCCTGGACCCATCCGAATTTCCCTTGATCCCCAGCGCCGAGGGCGGAGAGCCGCCCGTGCGCTTCGAAGCCTCGCGCTTGAAAGAGATGATCGATGAGGTCGCGTTCGCCGCCGCCGATGATGACTCCCGTCCCGTTTTTACCGGCGTCCTCATTCAGGTCAGTGAAGAGAAAATTACCTTTGCCGCTGCCGACGCTTTTCGCCTGGCCGTGCGCGTCGATGCGCTTCCCGGTGATGACCATCCACGCGGCGACATCCTCGTTCCGGCGCGTACCCTCACCGAACTCGCCCGCATCCTGCCATCCGAAGGGCAGGTCGAGATGATCGTGACACCCAATCGCAGCCAGGTGCTCTTCCATACGCCGCAACTGGACCTGGTCTCGCGTCTCATCGATGGCACCTTTCCCAACTTCCGGCAGATTATTCCGAAGGAACACAGCACGCGCGCGGTCGTCGAAACGAAGCAATTTGCCGAAGCCGCTAAACGTGCCGCCCTGTTCGCCCGTGATAGCTCCAATATCACACGCATCAAAATCAACCCTGGCGCGAACGATGGGCTGGAGCCGGGATCGGTTACCGTCGAGGCGACTGCCGAAGACCTGGGAGACAACGTCACCACCATTAACGCCGCCGTCGATGGACCCGAACTACAGATTATCTTTAACGTCAAATACCTGGCCGACGTACTTGCCGTTATCGATACGCCCGAAGTAGCGCTCGAAGCCAACGCGCCTACCAAACCGGGCGTTATCAAACCTGTAGGCTCCAACGATTATACCTATGTGATTATGCCCATGCATATCAATCGATGAGTACTTTGCCCGTAGGGGCCGGTTCACCGTACACATCGCCGATTGATCGGCCCCCACGCGCACAACAAACATCTTCCAAAAGCCATTGCCAGTCTGGACACATGCATGTATCTTGCTCACCTCGCACTACACGACTTTCGCAATTATAAACAACTCGACCTTCCACTTGGGCCTGGTCTGTATCTCTTTTGTGGCGAGAACGCGCAGGGCAAAACGAACCTGCTCGAAGCCGTGGCTATGCTCGCCACCTCCAATTCATTCCACGCCGCCTCCGACCGCGAAATCGTCAACTGGCAGGCGCCCGATCACATTGCGCGTCTCGTGGCCAGCGTCGAACGGCACAGCGGTGAAGTAAAGATCGAGATCGTCATCGTCGATCCTACGCCTGCCAATGGCGCCGATTTCAGCGTTCCCGAAAGCAGGCAGCGCAAGCGCGTCAAAATCAATAATGTGCCAAAGAAGCCTATGGACCTGGTAGGGCAGGTGACCGTCGTGCTCTTCGCTCCTACCGATTTGCGACTCGTCGATGGCCCTCCCGAAGAGCGGCGCCGCTTTCTGGACCGCGCGTTATGCCAGATGCAACCCCGTTACTGCGCAGTGCTTGGCAAGTATCGCAAGGTGATTACACAGCGTTCCGCCCTTCTCAAGCGCATCCGCGAAAATCAGGAAGATCCACGCATGCTCGGCTACCTGGATGAGAAACTGACCGAGTGGGCCAATCTGATCATCTTTGAGCGCCAGCGCATGGTGGCCTCGCTCAATGCTCAGGTGGATGAACTGCAAGCGACGATCAGCGGCGGGCGCGAACACCTGCAAATCGTCTATCGTCCCTCGTTCACCGTCAATCCCGAATGGAACACCATCGAGGCGCTTGAGCATTACCGCGAGCAACTGCACGAGGCGCGGCGCAAGGAGATTTACCAGGGCGTGTGCCTGTTGGGCCCGCACCGCGATGACCTGGAATTTCTGGTCAACGGCGTCAACATGCTCACTTACGGCTCGCGCGGGCAGCAGCGCACCGTGGCGCTCTCGGCCAAGCTGGCGGAACTGGCCTACATGCATGGCGTCACCGGCGAAGAGCCAATCCTGCTGCTGGATGATGTATTCAGCGAACTCGATTCACTGCGCCGCGAATACCTGCTGCGCCAGATACTACAGCACGAGCAGGTCTTGATTACGGCCACCGATTTCACCAATTTCCCGCAGGAGATTCTGGGTAAAGCCCACAGATATCAGGTGGTGGATGGGGCGATAACAGAGGCGTAACTGCTTTCTTTTTCTCGACTATTTTACCAACTCTCTTCTATCCTATGATCATGCCCGACTCTAATCAGCCTCGCTCTCGTGAGATTTGCGTATCAAGCGAAATAGTACCTGGATAAGGATGAATCCGAGAAAGAGCAGGATGATGACCGCTACCGGATCGACCGTTCCGGTAGAAACCATGTGATACGCCAGATAACCCATCAGTCCGAGAACAATGACGAGTATGACAAGAGGAGGGAAACCCAATATGCCTGACATCTTTACTCCTTTTTGTTAAGGGGTTAGAGACATTAACTAACCGTCAAGCTGACCGTCACCGTGACCGCATTGCCAGAAGAGGGCGTAATATCGACCGTGGCCGAGTAGGTGCCCGCGGACAAACCCGTTACATCCACCGAGAAGGTGAGCGAGGAACTTTGACCAGCATCGTCGCTGCCACTGGTGGGTGAAACGGTCAGCCAGCTTTGAGAAGGTGTATCGGTCGTCCATGTGAGCGAGTTGCCGCCGGTGTTGGTAATCGTAATGGCCTGCGTATCGGGGTTGACGCCCACATTGGCGGTGAAAGCCAGGCTGTCTGAACTGAGCTGCATGGCGGGTGGCGCGATGTTGATGGTGATGGGAACGGTGACCGGGCTGCCCGCTACAGCATTACCCGTAATCGGATCAATGGCGCTTATGGTGGCGCTGGTGGTGTAGGTTGTGCCGCCCTGCAAGCCGCTGGCATCGACAATCACGTCGATGTTGGTGCCGCTTCCTCCCGCCAGGCCCGTGCCGGATGTTGCCGAGAGCGAGACGAAGGATGGCGCGTTGGGGTCCAACGCCGCCGTCCAGTTCAACGGTTCGCCGCCGGCGTTGTTGATGGCAATCTGCTGGTCGCTTGATCCTGTATCAACGTTGAACGTCAGCGCGCCCGGACCTGCGTTCAGCACGGGCGCCGCTATCACATTCGTGGTTATTCCGACCTGCTGCGGGCTGCCCTCAATCGTCATACCGTTACTATCCACCGCTGCCAGCGAAACGGTGCCGTTGTATGTTCCGGCAGAGAGCGAGCCAGATGTTACCGCGACCGTAAATGTAGCGCTATTGCCGCTCGTTACCTGCGCCGACGATGGCGTGACCGCGAGCCAGCTTCCTCCATCGCCCGTCGTGACCGTTGGCGTAATCGTTACGCTACCACTGCACGTGCCGCTGACGGCAATGCTGAATGTCTGCGTGGCGGGGTTCAATCCTACCTCGGCGGAATAGGTCTCGCCGCTATCCGATGGCGCTTGCAACATACATGGCGGCTGCACTGTGAGCGTAATGGCAATCGTTTGCGCTGTACCCGCCTGCTGCCCGCTGACACTGTCAACTGCCGTGATCGTAACCGTGCCCGCATAGCTGCCGGCGGATAGACCGGCAAGCGAGACGCCGACGTTGGTGGACGAGGAGGCCGAGAGGCTGACCGTGCCGCTGGCGGGTGAGGCCGACAGCCATGTGCCACCGGAAGAGGTATTGACGCTGGCTGTCCAATTCAGCGCGTGCGCGCATGTCCCACTGGCGGCGATGTTCACAGCCTGCGTGGCGGGGTTTGCCTGACCAACAATGCCCGTGAAGTTGAGCGCGAGCGGAGTCGCTCCAATAGCGCACGGCGGTTGCACGACAAAGGTAACCGGAATCGACTGCGGGCTGCCCATTGCCGGATTGCCCGATCCATCCGTCGCGTTAAAGGTGATTGTTCCAGTGTAGGTGCCGGGGGAGAGCGATTGTAACAGTATAGCTGTAACGGTAATGCTGGCCGACTGACCGCTGGAAAGGCTGCCCGAGGTGGTTGAAATTGAAAGCCATGGTGCTCCTGTAGATGTTGTCGCCGAGGCATTCCATGCCAGCGTGCCTCCACCAGAGTTGGTGATCGTAGCGACCTGGGCAGGTGGGTTTACCTGGCCGTAGATGGCGCTAAAATTCATCGTCGCGGGCCCTACGCTGAGAACCGGTGTCGCGACCGGTGCCACGATCAGTGTCACGGGTATAGTCTGATTGCCTGATTTTGTGCTGAAGATGAGCGCGCCCGTATATGTGGCAGGCGAGAGGCCAGAGCTATTGACGCTCACCTGAGGATAGGCCGGAGTTCTGCCGCTAGCCTGGTTGATGCTGAGCCAGTGCCCACCATTATTGGTTGTGACTGAGGCGTTCCACTGCATCGGGCTTGAACATCCCTGGCTAAGGCCCACATCGATGGTCTTGGGCCCCGGTGAGGGCTGCGAAGATACAGCGGTAAACGTCAGACTGCCCGGTGAGACCTGGACCGCGCATTGCGGTAGAATGGTCAGGCTGACAAAGATCGATTGTGGGCTATCCTTTACCGGGTCCGGTCCTGTGCTGGAGAACGTGACGCGACCGCTATACGTACCCGGCAGCATCATGCTGGTATTCACGCCGATCTTTACCGCCAGGCTGCCACCTTTGCCTATGGTGCTGGATCGTGTCCCTACTACCAGCCAGTTTGACCCATCGTCGGTGGAACTCGAGGCACTCCACTGCAAAGGTAGCAGGCCGGGATTGCTGATGGTGACGACCTGGGCCACCGGATTGGCGCCGCCATCTATGCCGGTGAAGGAAAGTACGCCGGGCATGAGCTGGAGTACAGCTTCATGTTGGGGTTCGAGCGGCGTCACATTCATCTTGACAGGCAGCATTAATTGTCCGGCGTTCGATGAAAAGATCACGTTGCCCTTATATACTCCCTGCTTCAGATTTGCGCGGTCTCCCGCAATGGTTACCTTCATCGGTTGGCCGGCCACAAAGGTGCCGCTATTCGGGCTAAGCAGCAGCCAGGGCTGCGTCGTGCCGCTTTGCCAGGAAATCGTTCCGCCGCCGGCATTATTCAGCGTAATCGCCATGGCGCTGTCGGTCGCCTGGTCGCCGGAACCGAGATTGAGGCTGCTCACCGAGATTTCCAGGTGCGGTGGCTTTGAGGCGCTTTTGCCGGTCACATTAATCGCAAAGCTGGCCGTTTTATGGGTGGCAGCATCTTCTGCCTGTATGGTATGCGAACCGGACAACCATGTTGGATCGACCGTGACCGTGTCGCTGAAATTACCTGAGCTATTGGTGGTTATAATATGCGAGCCTGCGGTATCGATGACCGGAATATGCGTATCGCGAGTCAGGCCTACGCGCCCATTGGGGCTGAACCTGGTGCCGCGCAGCGTAATGGTTCCCCCAAGCGCAATGGTAGAAGGAGTGACCTGCAACGAGAACGCGCCTTGTCCAGACGACGATTGTGCCGTGGGCGAGCGCCCCAGGACACTGACGATGCCAAAAATTCCGCCCAGCAAGAGGGCTATAATCGCAAGCGTGCTTAGCCAGAAGAATAGCTTCGGCTGGGGCCGCCTGGGTGGTGGCTGTTGCTGAACAGGTTGTACGCGTTGCGTTGGCAGTACAGGTGGTGGAGTGCCGGGTGTGACAAGTGGCTCAAGTTGCGGTGGTGTGAGAACTGTGCTACGGTTCTTATTGCGGACAACTTTATTCCAGGTCGAGAAAGGCCGCATCTCAGGTTGGTCATGAATGATACCATCCTCGCTGTCCATGAGGCGAGTTGAGAATGATATATCGTCGCCCGCGGCCAGGCGCTGCCACTGGCTGGGTGAGATGACCACAACTTCTTCGCCGGCGCGATTTCCTATTCGCTGCGTCTCTACATCCTCGTTGCCGGCATTGCCCGGCATAGCCTGAGTAGGGGCCTCTTCTTCCGCGGGCATAGGCTGCGTTGGAAGTTCCTCGTTCTCGCGTAGTGGGTAGAGACGATGTGATTTGAAGATGGCCGTTCGTCCAGAATCCGGAGCCTCTGGCGCATTAGGAGGGTTAGCCTGTTTTCCACCTGTAGGGACAGCGCCAGGCGCCTGTCCATCCATACCGGCTAGAGGCGCCACCAGGGGCAGTCCACATGCCGGGCAGTATTTTGCGATCCGGGGAAGCGGCTCAGCGCAATTTGGGCAGCTTATCATATTCATAGTCTACCCTCGAAAACGACCATCCGCGGGGGCGTACCGTTGTGGTCGCCCGGCGATTGATCCAGCACGTGGTATACCCCTACAAAAGGACATCGCCTGTATCAAAGTGTACGAGAAAGTTTGACCGCTTGTCAATGCCAATCAATCAACCCCTTTTTCCTTTATACGATGTAAACCCTGGTTTTGGGACACATGAATGCACCAGGAGAGGCGGCTTGTCCCTGTCTCCTCAATTGTTGATTTGACATCTTCAGATTGCTAAGACTATACTTTATGAAGTGTGGAGGCATTGCAAGCCCAGGACAGGCACAGGGCGCTGTCTCTACAGGTGACGATACGTTAGGAAAGGATAATCGTTTGCTCGTCGATAGTCATGCCCACATTGATACTTCGCGTTTCAATGCCGACCGCGAAGCCGTGATCGCGGCTGCGCGTGAGGGAGGTATTACTCGCATTATTAACCCGGGCGTTGATCTTGCGTCGAGCCAGTTCGCGCTGGCGCTGGCAAAATCGCATCCCGGCTGTATCTTTGCCGGCGTAGGCACTCATCCACACGATGCCACGACCTATACTGAGGAGGTCGGTACGCGCTATCGTGAGATGGCACGCGAGCCGGAGGTGGTAGCCATCGGCGAGTTCGGATTGGACTATTTCCGCATGCTATCGCCGCGCGAGGTGCAGAGGGCCGTCTTCTGCGCGCACCTTGAGCTTGCCCGCGCCTGTGATCTGCCCTGCATCATCCATGTCCGCGACTCCCATGATGATGTGATCGAGTTGCTGCGCGCCCATGGGCAGGGATTGCGCGGCGTCTTCCACTGTTTTTCGGGCAACGTTGCGCAGGCGGAGGAATGCCTGGCGTTCGACGGCTTCATGCTCTCGTTTGCCGGCCCGCTTACCCGCCAGGACAATGATTTGCCGGAGGTCGCGCGTATGGCCCCGCTGGAGCGTATCCTGGTCGAAACCGATAGTCCTTACCTGGTGCCGCAGCCGCTGCGTGCCAGGCGCAATGAGCCATTATTCGTCAAATATACTGCCGAAAGGCTGGCCGAGATTCGCGGTATGTCCCTGCCGGAAATTGCCCAGGTAACTACCGCCAATGCCATTCGCCTGTTCAATCTGGAGAACAACCCTGATGAAGCTGTTTAATACCCTGACGCAATCCCTCGAAGACTTTGTTCCCTTAGAAGACAAACTGGTGCGTATGTATGTTTGCGGCGTGACCCCTTATGACACCACCCACCTGGGGCATGCCTTCACCTATGTCTCGTTCGATACCTTGATTCGCTACCTGGAATTTAGCGGCTACACGGTCAAATACGTGCAGAACGTGACCGACATCGATGACGATATCCTGCGTAAGGCCCGCGAACTAAACATGGCGTGGGATGAACTGGGCCGCCGCGAAACCGAGCGCTACCTGCGCGACATGGATTCGCTCAATGTGCGCCGCCCCGATGTGTACGCGCACGCCACGGAAGAAATTCCCACCATGATCGAGGTAATCCAGGCGCTGGTGTCGCGCGGCTATGCTTACGAGCGCGAGGGCAACGTCTATTTCAGCGTCAAAAAGGACCCGGAATTTACTGTCATGCCGCACGTGCTGGGCCTGGATTCGTATGACGCCATGCTCAAGATCGCCAATGAGCGCGGCAATTACCCGGATGACCCGCACAAGAAGGACCCGCTTGATTTTGTACTCTGGCAAGCGCAGGCGCCAGGGGAACCGGCGTGGCCGAGTCCCTGGGGTCCCGGGCGTCCCGGCTGGCACATCGAATGCAGCGCCATGTCCATGAAATACCTGGGGCCGCAGATCGACATTCATGGAGGGGGCGCGGACCTTGCATTCCCGCATCACACCTGCGAAATTGCGCAATCCGAGCATTTTACGGGTATTGCTCCTTTCGTGCGCATCTGGATGCATACCGGCATGGTCTACCAGGAAGGCGAGAAGATGAGCAAATCATTGGGTAACCTCACGCTCGTCAGGAACCTGCTCAAAGACTACAGCGCCAATGCCATTCGCATCACGCTGCTCAACCACCATTATCGCTATCCCTGGGAATGTTTCCCCGCGGATCTGGAGGTAGCCACGGAGATCACCGCGCATATTCAGCAAGTGCAGGCCCTGGTGGGCGAGCAAACAGGCGGCGAGGACATGCTCCTGCGCGGTCGCTTCCATGCTGCCATGGAGAACGATCTCAACACCCCTGAAGCCATCATGTTACTCCGGCAGGCGGCAGAAACGGTCATCGCCAACCACGATCTCAATACCGGGGCCGAGATATTGCGACTTGTCAAAGTGTTGGGATTGAGGTAACGCCGGGGCCGATTTATCGGCCCAAACTGCCCCTCAGCTTGACATTTGCGCTTGCATCTAATACAACTAATTACAGAAAGGCTTTGAAAATCGCCTCTGCCTTACTCAGACGAGAATAGTAGGACTTGCCCAGGCTCGACAAAGAGTATCAAATTGCAAGTTGATCGATGAGGCAAGGCATTGAGGCGATCTAATAATGGATCAGTAGTTTATTTTTAAGGAGACATGTTTATGGCGTATGAACTTCCACCTTTGCCCTACGACTACAACGCGTTAGAGCCGTATATCGACGAAGAGACTATGCACCTGCATCATGACAAGCACCACCAGGCGTATGTGAACAACTTGAATGCGGCAGTCCAGGGCCAGAGCCAGTATGCTTCCATGCCGGTTGAGCAGTTGATCCAGCACATCAACGAACTGCCCGAGAATATTCGCACGGCTGTGCGCAACAACGGCGGCGGCCATGCCAACCACAGCATGTTCTGGCAGATCATGAAGCCCAATGGTGGTGGCCAGCCCAGCGGCGAGCTGGCGAATGCGATCAACTCGACCTTTGGTTCGTTCGATCAGTTCAAGGCCGCTTTCAACGATGCCGGCGCCAAACGCTTCGGCTCCGGTTGGGCCTGGCTGGTCATGGACCGCAACGGCAATCTCCAGGTCATCTCTACCGCTAACCAGGACAGCCCATTGATGGAGGGACTCTTCCCGATTATGGGCAACGATGTCTGGGAACATGCCTATTACCTCAAGTACCAGAACCGCCGTCCAGACTATCTCAATGCCTGGTGGAACGTGGTCAACTGGGACGAGGTCGAGAAACGCTACCAGCAGGCGAAAGGAAAGTAGGGGCTAGATGTATTGCGCCCCTTCCAGCGCACCTGCAAGGGTAGGCGTTTTGAAACAGCGCGGGTGCCAGTAGGGGCTGGCGCGTGGAGGTCTGGAGGGGTTCTGTAGGGGCGGGAGTGGAGTTGGGCGGGGTTGGGTCCCTTGTGGCCCCCCATAGTGGGGTCCAACCCCGCTCCCGCCCCTACGGGGACGGACTCCGCTTCGAAACACCTCCACGTATCAGATCCCTGCGGTCGCCCCCTGGTTCTTTATTCCTCCAAACTATTCTTGGACTTGCCATCTCTAAATATCGCTTCTATCTCCTCGCCTCTGTGATTTTTGACAAATCCTGCAAAAAAGGTTGCTTGTACCCTTGACTCTACAACAGAAATCGACTATACTTTGGTCAACAGCAAAGGAAACAGGCATATTTCGGAGAACGCAGGCAATAGGGGTTGCCTCATTTCCCTCTCTCTTGTTTTCTGGCTTTCATTCTCTGACTGTTCAGGTGACCTTTTTCTTTGCATCTCTCTCTGTCTTATATAGTGTGCTAACACGCTCTCTCCGTTGGCTCTACGCGAAAAAGTGTGTTGCCTACTCTTTTTACTGAGGAGCATTCAGCGCCTGTGCCACCTATGACGCCTCGACCTATGATACGCACATCGTTGGCGCGGCCAACGCCCTCAATCAGCAGGCCGGTTCGGTCTATGATCCTGGCAGCGCGGGCGGCTTCGGTCAATGGCTGACGTCGCTCACCGATGTC